>NZ_JACSWA010000356.1 GCF_016888125.1 Spirulina sp. CCY15215 | reverse complement strand
TAGAAATAGGAGGCTCGAAAGAGCAAAAACGCTATGCGTACAGGGTTGTTTAGTTAGATACAGTAATTGTCCTGTTAAAAGTGCAATACAAAGGCACTCTAATTAAACAACTCCAAGGCGGTAGCGAAACTAATATAAAGCCGTCCTTATAGGACGGGGTTTCTACCCAATTTTTCTGATGAAACGCACTGCTTCTAACAATCGCTTTATATTAATTTTCACGATTCTTCTTATTATTCTTTTGGTTGGTGGTTCTTTATTACCATTGGTTGGCAATGTATTCCAAAGCGATCGCACTTCCAGAAGAACAACAGCAACCCCTACTCCGCAACTATCTCCAGTTCAACAAGAAAACCTTGAAGATAAAGCCAGAGGATATGAGTTAGTCTTGCAACGAGAGCCAGAAAATGCCACGGCTTTACAAGGATTAATTGAGGTACGCTTGGAACAGGGGAAACTCGATCTTGCTCTCCCTGCCCTCGAACGCTTGGCAGAATCCCACCCCCAACAGCCTGATTATACGATCTTGCTGGCACAAGCGAAGGAATATCTAGGAGATGCTGAGGGCGCTTTTCAAGCCTACGATCGCATTCTTGGATTCAATCCTGGCTATATTAAAGCCTTACAAGGTATGGTTGCCCTACAACTCCAGAAGAACCGCCCCGAACGGGCGATCGGGCTACTCCAAACTACTCTACAAACGGCTGCCCAAGCTAATGCCGTAACGCCAGATAGTATTGATGTTGCTTCAGTACAAATGTTGTTGGGACGAGTTTACGAAAACCAGGAACGCTATACCGAGGCGATCGCCGTTTATGACAAAATTATCGAGACTAATGACAGTGATTTTCGTCCGGTTTGGGCAAAAGCAGAAATTTTCAAACAACAGGGTGAAATCGACAAAGCCAAACCTCTCTACACTCGTGCCGTCACTTTAGCCCCCCCCAAATATAAAGATCAAATCAAACAACTCAGCGAACAAATTGATGAGGAATAGGCAACTATCAACTATCAACTATCAACTATCAACTATCAACTATCAACTATCAACTATCAAATGGCCGATACTCAAACACGAAAAGCAGATCATCTGCGAATTTGTTTAGAAGAAGATGTACAGTTTCGTAAGAATACAAACGGTTTCGATCGCTATCGTTTTCTGCATACTTGTTTGCCCGAATTGGACTATAACGAAATCGATTTAAGCACGACTTTTTTGGGTAAAACTCTGGGTTCCCCTTTCCTTATTTCCTCCATGACAGGAGGCACCGAACAAGCTAAAATTATTAATTATCGCCTTGCAGAAGCCGCCCAAACCTATAAACTGGCTATGGGAGTCGGTTCTCAGCGTATTGCTGTAGAAAAGCCGGAAGTTACCGATACTTTTGCCGTGCGAAATATTGCCCCCGATATTCCCCTTTTTGCCAATCTCGGAGCCGTCCAACTTAATTATACCTACGGCATCGATGAATGTCTGCGAGCCGTGGATATTTTAGAGGCAGATGCTTTGATTTTTCACCTCAACCCCCTACAAGAGTGCATTCAAACTAACGGCGATAAAAACTTTAAAGGATTACTTGACAAAATCGAGAAAATATGCAGTAAAATTCCCGTTCCCGTCATTGCTAAAGAAGTCGGAAACGGCATTTCGCCGCAAATGGCACAATATTTAGTTAATGCCGGAATTAGCGCCATTGACGTGGCTGGAGCCGGTGGGACATCTTGGGCTAAAGTAGAAAGCGAACGGGCTAATAATGCCATGCAGAGGCAATTGGGGCGAACATTTGCCGATTGGGGCATTCCCACCGCAGAATGTTTAGTGGGAATCCGCAATCTTTATCCTAAATTACCCGCGATCGCCTCGGGAGGATTGCGAAACGGACTCGACGGGGCCAAGGCGATCGCCCTCGGTGCAGACTTGGTGGGTTTGGCCTTTCCCTTCCTCCAAGCTGCTTCCGACTCTCCCGAAGCGATCGATAATCTCGTACAATTGTTGCAAGCAGAATTAAAAACCGTCCTTTTTTGTACGGGAAATGGGACAATTGCAGAACTCAAGCAGTCGAATACCCTTCAGAATGATCATAAATGATAATAAGTGATGAGTGATGAATAAACGGGAAAAGACCAATTTCCCAAAATACATCACCCAAACCCTTACATCGCTTGGCTTTCTTCCTCTCGATTCACATAAGCCCACCAAAACCGAGCCAGATCTTCGGATTGTTTGCGGGCATCCTCACAAACCTGATACATTCGACGAGGCCGGCCTCGACCTTCGACCTTTTGCCAATAGCCAGCAATGGTTTGTTCCTGTTCGAGAAACTTGAGGGCACCATAGAGAACCGTATCGGATAAACGGTAGGTTGGCTGCATCTTTTTGAGTTTCTCGATTAACTCCGTACCGTAGGATTCCCCATTCAATAATACTGACAGAATGTAACAAACTGCCAATTCTTTATTGAGATAGTTCGGTGGGGGATCGTTGAAAAACTGATAAATATCTTCAAATTTCATGTGTTTAACCCGTCAAGTTTCCCAGTTAACAATATGCCAATAAACCTGATGCCAATGAACTTGGTTAAAATCAACTTGTTTTTCACAACAAGGCTTTATTGGTTAACTATGGATGCACCCCAGCAGATCGGTAAATATTCTTGGTGAATGCTTGTGCATAATGCGATCGCATTATCTTGACACTCTGCCCAGTATACTGCTCGGTAAAATTGCTTGCTCGACATCGCCGATTTTATCACGCTTGATGCAAAAGATTGAATCAGTGGGATGAAATTGCAGATTAAACCAAGTTTTAGCTTTCGTTACCGATCCATTGTATAGCGATCTTCTGGCTGTTTCTCTCGAGTTCGGGAGGAATTTTCTCCGCCGAAATACTGAAAACGATTTGGGACCGCACAACCCATAGCTAGGGAATTGGCTTAAAGGCAAGCAAATCCTTTACAGTCAAGGGTTTAAGGGAATTAAAAAGACTGTCTCTAATTGAGAAATTAGACTTATTTGATTCCGTTAAATGCCCTATGCCATTATTGCCATTATCTAGGGTAACAGCATTTTTATCTTGGAGGAGCAAAAATTCCCAAGCCCCCTCGAATGAGACAACAGTTTCCCTCTACAGCACCCTAAAATCGCAATCGGGAAATCTTGCACCCCAGACGAGAGACTCCCGATAAAAGTTTCTTGAGAAGAAATTCATCTCTCCGTCGCGCAACCTCGACTCTAATGCCTAATAATAGAAGATGCAAAGTTCTGAGGCGATCGCGATGAGTGAAAAAAACCGGGGCGATCTGACATCTCCCATTCCTCAAAAAGTCCGACAAGTCTCCACCGACCTAAAATGGGCAGGTCGGATTGGATTTTGGCTGCAATTGGTTTTGGGGGTAATTTCTACTGTCACTGTCCTCTTTGCCAGTTCTAGTTTTATCGGTGACACCAATACGGCCAATACCCAAGGCACGGAATTGGGGGTATTTTGTGCAGTATTGGGGCTGATCGCTTTGGGGATTAGTATTTATTATTCCTTTCGCTACATGGCGATCGCGCAAATGCTGCAAAATCCCAATACTGCCCAACGTCCCAACCGGGCAGATACAATCAAGGTGATTCGGGCTGGGTTAGTGGTAAATTTAATCGGAATGTTGCTAACGATTATTGGGGCGGAAGCTAATGTAGGATTAGTTTTAGCGAAGTCTCTCGCTAATCCCCCAGGGGCGATCGCCAATGTCGATCCACAAAAATTAGTCAACTCGATCGATCTTCTCGTTATCCAGGCAAATGCGAATACGATCGCAGCCCATTTTTCCGGAATTGTCTCCTCTCTGCTACTCTTAAATCGTATTACTAAATGAAGAGGCAACAGAAGAGCATTTAATCTTTATTTTATATCCTTTGAAAAGTGCTAGATATCAAACAAATTCGGGAAAATTCGGAATTCGTGCGCGATCGCCTCGATCGCCGGGGTGGAGACTACGATCTGTCTCCTATCCTCGAATTGGATAAGCAACAGCGAGAATTACAAACAACTCGCAGTCAATTACAGGCACGTAGCAACGAAATTGGTAAGGCGATCGGGCAGAAGATGAGAAGGGGAGGTAATCCTAAAACTGAAGAGATTAAGAATTTAAAAGAAGAAGGCAATCAAGTCAAGGCTCAATTAGCAGAATTAGAACCTCAAGAAAAAGAACTAATTGTTAAAATTAACGAACTGCTTCTACAACTGCCCAATTTACCCGCAGATACAAGTCCTCTTGGTCAAAATGAAACCGAAAATGTTGAGATTCGGAGATGGGGTGATGAGTATTTAAGAGGAGGAGAAGAGGAAAAGATTTTACCTCATTGGGAAATTGGCGAAAAATTGGGCATTCTTGACTTTAAACGTGCTGTTAAAATTGCTCAAAGTCGCTTTGTGAATTTAATCGGTAAAGGTGCCGCTTTAGAACGTGCTTTAATTAACTTTATGTTGGATAAGCAAACAGAAGCGGGTTATGTCGAAGTCATGCCTCCTGTGCTGATTAATACGCAAAGTTTAACGGGAACCGGACAACTACCAAAATTTGCGGAGGAAAGTTTTCATTGTGTTGAGGATGACCTTTGGTTGACTCCTACCGCAGAAGTTCCCCTGACTAATTTATATCGCGATGAAGTTATTGATGCAGCCGAACTTCCCATTTATCATTGTGCTTATACTCCTTGTTTTCGTCGAGAAGCAGGTAGTTATGGCAAAGATACTCGCGGACTCATTCGCTTGCACCAGTTTAATAAAGTGGAAATGGTAAAATTAGTATCTCCCGATACTTCAATGGAGGAACTGGAAGCAATGCTGAAAAATGCAACGGCAATTTTAGAAGCACTGAAACTTCCTTATCGTATTATTGAACTGTGTACGGGAGATTTGGGTTTCAGTGCAGCAAAGTGTTATGACATTGAGGTGTGGTTGCCTTCTGCGGGTAAATACCGGGAAATTTCCAGTTGTTCTAACTGTTGGGATTTTCAGGGCAGACGCGCTAATATTCGCTTTAAGGAGAAGGGGAAAAAAGGCACGAATTATGTTCATACTCTGAATGGATCGGGACTGGCGATCGGGCGTACAATGTCCGCTATTCTAGAAAATTATCAACAAGCCGATGGAACGGTTAAAATACCTGAAGTTCTACAATCTTATTTGCAGTTTACAGTAATAGAAAAATAATCAAGCAATGAGTAAAAAGTAACGAGTAACAAGTAACAATTATGAGTTTTATCGATCCAAAAACTGATTTTGCTTTTAAAAGAATTTTTGGTTCTCCAAAAAGCAAAGATATCTTATTGAGTTTTTTAAATGCCCTACTTTATGAGGGTGATTCTGCGATCGAATCCGTGGAAATTGTTGATTTTAATGGGCGATCGCTGGTAGCGGAGGAAAATCATCCCTTGACCTTGAAAGCATTGCTTAATGGAGAACAAAAATGTATTTTCGATCTGCAATTTTTGAACTTACAAACCTTGGGTCAACGGGTTTTATATCATGCTGCCAAGAGTTATTCACAACAGTTATTTGATAAGAAAGAACGCAAGCCAGAAATTAAGCCTTTAATGGCGATTCATTTAACTGATTTTATTATGTTTGAGGAGAGAGAGTCTCCAATTTCTAGATTTACTTTTAAAGAAATTGAAACTGATTTTAGCTATCCTAACGGTGAGTTGGGATTGTTTTTTGTGGAACTGCCTAAATTTCAGAAAGAATTGCTAGAATTAGAAACAATTGGCGATCGCTGGATTTATTTTCTTAAAAATGCGAGTATTTTGGAAACTATTCCCCCAGAGTTGGCTGTTGTAGCGGAAATTCAACAGGCTTTTGAACTGGCTGATGTGGAATCTTTAACCCATGAAGAATTTGCCCTCGTCCAACAGCAGTTACTGGCGATCGCCGATCGCCAAAATGCGATCGCTTTAGGTAAAAATGAAGGCATTGAGGAAGGAGTTGAACAAGGTCGTCAACAGGGGATTGAAGAAGGCATTCAACGAGGTAAAGAAGAGGGGATTCAAGAGGGGATTCAGCGAGGTAAAGAAGAGGGGATTCAAGAAGGGATTCAGCAGGGACGACAACAGGGGGTTAAACAGGGAAGACAAGAAGGAATTCAATTTGGTAAATTAACGATTATTCTGCGTTTGTTAAACCGTCGTTTTAAATTAGATGCTGCTACCCAAGAAACGATTAAATCCTTATCTAACGAACAATTAGACAGACTGGCCGAGTCTGCTTGGGATTTTATTACCGACTCCGAATTAGAGGAATGGTTGGAAAAACAAGCCAAGGAAGAATAAAAGAATAATAATAATAAAATTGGGTAAAATTTAAGCAACAATTTTAGAGAATTTCCCGTCGTGTCTCTCGTAATTGGGTCATTGAGAAGGGATAAATTTCTCTTTTCTCCTTGAAAAAAAGCTCTCAATTCTATCGTCCTATAGTCCCGATCGCAAAATGAATTTAAGTATCATCAACAAAACCAAAATATTGAGTTCAATTACCAAATTAAACCAATTCAACTCGATCCGTCTTGCTAAAGATGCGTTAAGGGTGACAATGTTGGCGGCGATCGCGATCGCAGTAGGTGAATTTGTTAATCCTAATGTCGCTTTTTCGCAATTTTCACCCCCTATTTTTGAAAGTCCAGTAATCTCCCCCTTTAGATCGCCAAACACCTCTAATACTACCGTTATTCGCGGAATTAGTGGAGGGGAAATTGCAGCGAGAAATGTGGCCAATCTTGTTGATAGTCCAACGGGTCCTTGTGTCGGTTTTGTCGATCACGAACCGGATCATATTGTTACTCTCACGGGTTTCTTTAACTCCCTTGATATTCAAGTGCAAAGTTCTGCTGATACAACTATAGTTATTAAAGGTCCCGGTGGAACTTGGTGTAATGACGATTATCAAAATAAAAATCCTGGTATAGCCGGACAATGGTTAGAGGGTGCTTATCAAATTTGGGTCGGATCTTATGAGAAAAATCAATATCATCCCTACACAATGCAGATTACACGAGGAAATTAAATAGGGATTTTTTTGATTACGCGATCGCCTCAAAAGACTTCACTTGCAAAACCGGACCAATCATTGCCAAAGTCATCACATCTTCTCGAATTTCCCCGTTTATTTTCACCTTAATTCCATTTTGACAAAGTGCTGGGGGTGCGTCCTTCAATTCGTAAGTTTCCCCCGACTCCGCAACTAAAGCCCAAGTACCAACTCCAATATCTTTACGTTCGATAGTTCCCACAATCTTCATGCTTGCTAATCCTCATTAACTTTTTTTAATTTTACCTTATTCTCTGTTGTCCTTTAAAGCCTGTTTCGATGCCGCAACAGCCAAGCGATCGACTTGATTATTTAACGGATCGCTTGCGTGTCCCTTCACCCAAATCCATTCAACCTGATGCACTTGAGAAAGATGGTCTATTTCTGCCCATAAATCCTGATTGGCTTTGCGCTTCCAGTTTCGCGTCATAGTATTAACAATTAGTTGACTATCAGTATGTAAACGAACCAAACAGGGATATTTTAATGCTTTTAAGGCTTCAATAACCGCCGTCATTTCCATGCGATTACTGGTTGTGGTTTCCGACTCCGAACCGGATAATTCCTTATAGTGTTCGCCATATTTTAAAACTACTCCCCATCCTCCCACACCTGGATTTCCCGAACAAGCCCCATCCGTATAAATAATGACTTCTTTTTGTAATGACTCTGAAGATTTGGCGGAAATTAAATCTGACATAATAATTTTAATAAATAGAACTTTTTTCGCTGATTTTTTTCGATTTATCTATTGCTGGTTCAAGAAGTAAGGAAATGATAAATTCTGTTCCTTTCCCCACTTCTGAATGACAAGATATATTTCCTCCATGTTTTTCTTCAATAATTTGTTTGCTCAAAGATAATCCTAAACCCGTTCCTTTGCCTACCTCTTTTGTGGTAAATAAATAATCAAAAATCTGTTCCCTAATTTGTTCGGGAATACCCATTCCATTATCGCAAATCCGAATTCTAACAAATTGACCCATTTCTGGCTCAGAATAATCTACAATTTCTGTGGCGATCGCAATTTGCTTTTTCTCCTGACTTTTATCTTCCTCCAAAGCATCAATCGCATTGACTAAAACATTCATGAAAACCTGATTAAGCTGTCCAGGATAACATTTTACTAAAGGAATATCGCCATATTCTTTGACGATCTGAATATTGCTAGATTCTTGATCTCTTTTCAGACGGTGCTTTAAAATCGTTAACGTACTCTCAATTCCTTCATGAATATCAAAATCAATCTTTACTTTACTATCCTGCCGAGAAAAAATCCGTAAAGAGTTGCTAATTTGATAAAGTCTTTCTACTCCCCGATTCAGAGAAGAAAACAGTTTGGGGAAATCCTCCAATAAATAGTCAATATCAATTTCTTCGCCATGATCTTGAATAGCAATACTGGGATTTTTTAACTCATTTTTACATAATTGTAAATGCTGTTGTAGATTCTGTAAATATTCTTGTCCATGCTCTAAATTACCACGTAGAAAACCAATTGGGTTATTAATTTCATGAGCAATTCCCGATACTAACTGACCCAGTACAGACATCTTTTCCGATTGTACTAATTGAAGTTGTGTCTGCTGTAGTTCTGCAACTTTAACATTGAGAAGTTGATTGAGATGTTCGAGATTATTGTTAACTCGTTGGAGTTGTTCATTCTTTTCGATTAGTGCTTGACTTTGTAGGGAGTTAACCTCTTGTAATTTCCTTTGAAATCTATACAGTTGAATGTGATTAGATACCCGCACTAAAACCTCATTAAACTCGAAAGGTTTAGTAATATAATCTACTCCCCCCACTTCAAAACCTCTTATGCGACTGAAGGATTCATTCAAAGCGCTAATAAAAATAATTGGTATCTCACTACTCAAAGGATCATTCTTTATATTTTGACACACTTCATAGCCGTCCATTCCAGGCATATTAATATCCAACAAAATAAGATCGGGTGGATTTGCTTTTGTTGTCGAGATGGCTAACTTTCCCGTGGAGACAGGACGGACTTTATAGCCACTTTTTTTTAACAAATTTGTTAATAGTCGTAAATTATTAGGGTTGTCATCAACAATGACGATATTGCCCTTGTAGGTTGGTTTTGGCGCTCGATCCATTGGGAGTTAAATTGAGTTTGGGTTAGATAATAAAATGGTATTTTTTTCAAGTATGGCAAAATTACCCTCAAAGTTTTTTGCGCGATCGCATTACTTTGTCCCCTTAATCAAAAAAATTTTTATCTCACGAAAATTTTTTCTTTAATTCAAATTAAAGTAAAATTATAACTCTATTCTATTAGATATCTTAGCTCTCAACATAAGTGTATATTGGGAGAGTATAGATAATACGAGGTCTAAGAGTCAGAGAAATTACGGAAACGAGAGACAGACAAGAAAACAAAACAATTTTCTTTATTTTAGTCCTTTTTATCATTTTCCCTTTAATAGGGAACGCCTCAGCAGTATGATAACCAAGGAAAGCAATTTCGTTAACCCAAATCAAACGCAAGCCGTCATGCAAACCTTAGAACTACCCAAAGTCGCTGCATCTTCTGCCTTGACAGATACCACCATTCACCGACGCAAAACTCGCCCTGTTCCTGTAGGGGATATCCTCATCGGTGGCGGCCATCCTGTGGTCGTCCAGTCTATGATTAACGAAGATACCCTAGATATTGACGGGTCCGTGGCAGCTATTCGTCGTTTGCACGAAATTGGTTGCGAAATTGTCCGCGTTACTGTTCCCAGTCTGGCTCATGCCAAAGCCCTAGCAGAAATCAAAGCAAAATTAATTCATACTTATCAACCGGTTCCCCTCGTGGCTGATGTTCATCACAACGGCATGAAAATTGCCCTTGAAGTTGCCAAGCACGTTGATAAGGTTAGGATCAATCCTGGTTTGTATGTTTTTGAAAAACCGAAAACCGATCGCCAAGAATATACCGCATCAGAATTTGCCGATATTGGCGATCGCATTCGGGAAACTCTCGAACCGTTAGTCATTAGTCTACGAGATCAAAATAAGGCGATGCGAATTGGTGTAAATCACGGTTCTCTCGCGGAACGAATGCTTTTCACCTACGGCGATACTCCGGAAGGGATGGTAGAATCTGCCCTCGAGTTTATCCGCATCTGCGAATCTCTCAACTATTATAATCTGGTGATTTCCCTGAAAGCCTCCCGCGTTCCCGTGATGTTGACGGCTTATCGTCTAATGGTCAAACGCATGGACGAGTTAGGAATGGATTATCCTCTCCATTTAGGGGTGACGGAAGCGGGAGATGGAGAATATGGGCGTATTAAGTCTACGGCAGGTATTGGGACGCTTTTAGCGGCAGGTATTGGGGATACGATTCGCGTTTCTCTAACGGAAGCCCCAGAAAAGGAAATTCCGGTTTGTTACAGTATTTTGCAAGCCTTGGGACTGCGAAAAACAATGGTGGAATATGTGGCCTGTCCTTCTTGCGGACGCACATTATTTAACCTGGAAAACGTTTTAGATAAAGTTCGCGAAGCCACTAAACACCTCACAGGTTTAGATATTGCGGTTATGGGCTGCATCGTCAATGGACCAGGAGAGATGGCGGATGCTGACTATGGCTATGTTGGCAAACAAGCAGGTTTTATCGCCCTTTATCGCGGTCGAGAGGAAATTAAGCGAGTTCCCCAGGATAAGGGTGTAGAAGAACTGATTGCTTTAATTAAAGCCGATGGGCGTTGGGTAGAACCGGAAAGATAAAATAATAAAACCGTCTGGTTCTTCTCTAGCCAATAGGTTGAGAACCTACTGACTATCTGGTTTTTCCTCAGCCAGTAGGTTCTCAAAGCGTTCTTTCGACCAATTCTCGTTAAAATAGGCCACAGCCTCAATAGTGGATAGTCTGACCAGCCATGTGGTGCGTCGATAAGATTTATCTTTATCCTCTAACTCTTCTTCTTCTTCTTCTTCTTCTTCTGAGGTAGAGAGGGCAAGAAGTTCGACAAACTCCCAATCAAGATGAATGGGAACTCCAGCAAAACTATCGTTATTAGTCTCAATACGAACCTTTGTTCCCTGTTGTAAGGCTTCATCGAGTCGCTCGTAGAGGAGGTTTGTCGAATAGCATAGGGCATTCCGTACCGCGTTGGAAAGACGTTTGAACGATTCGTACATTTTCTTAACTTGGCGTTTGACGGGACAAGGGCAGGAGTCGCCCTTACACCTTATCATAAGCCTTGCTATGCGGTTTTCTCTCGATCCTAAATTTTGGCCTAAATTTCGGCATAGTTAGGAATAATGGGCGATCGCGTTGATGTTTGTTCTCCCCAGATGGTTAAATTTGTGGGTTTGCATTTGACGATCGCATATTGAATGTTTTCTGCACCTTCTGCTTCTAAGTCTTCCACATATCCAGGTAAATTTTCCTCGGCCTCGGCTGCATTGGCAAAGGGTCCAAAATAATACAGGCATTCGGGTGTATCAGTTTTAAGTTCGATCCAGTAAGCTAAACCGAGTCCCTCTAAAAGGGCAAGAGAAATTTCGGATAATTTCATAATTTTCTAGACGTAGATGTGGGAGGGGGGTTGGATAAATAATAAACGATTAAATTCTAGGCCAACTCTACAAAAAGATTGTGAGTATTTTGTGAAGGATTTTCTTCTGGATATTCAACTATTGCCTTGATTTGATGCAAAAATAGTTTTAATGGTTAATGTCAGGCGTATTTCTCAGTCCTCTTGATTTTCAACAAACTCTCGCAACCGCAATAATGCAAAAGTTTGACCTAAACTCAAAGGTAATAAGGAAATTCCCTCTAAGCGGGACTGAACCCAACCTTCTCCCCAATACCATTCGTGATAACCATCAATACCTTGATGCAATAATAAACGCACACATTCCGAACTAACCATATCTACATGATGTTCTACGGTAATCAATCCAGTTTTCGCTGTAAATGTCATCCCAGAAGCTAACTGATCGGGCAATTTCTCCTCAAACTGTTGGGGAAACAACCACTGGCGAAAATTCTCTGGACGCAGTAAACTTTCTCCAATGATTTTTGCCGATGCTTCCAATTCAATTCGCAAACAACTCTTCTGAAAATTCCCAAACATAATCCCTTCTTGATTAATAATTGATAATTGATAATTGAGTTAAAGCCAGCCTTTTTTGGCTTTGGCGATTTTGGGGGGGTGAACGGGTTCGACATCGTAAAATGTTCCCACTCCTTCATATTCTGCCAAATAATCTGACTCGTACAAAGTCCGAACCCGATCGCGAGGGCGATCGATATTGACTTGGGTGGGTAAAGTGGCACCGTTTTCGTCTACAAGGAAGTGATCGGCTAATCGTTTGGATTGTTCGAGATTACTTAATTCTAAGGCTAAATCCTTCAATAATTTCAGATAGGTATGATTATCGATCGCCTCGGTAGCAAAACGATGAATTTTCACCTTGACTGCTTGGATCTGACTGTGGAGAAAACCGCCAATTTGATGCGATCGTTCGTAATTGGGTGCCTCTCCTGCGAGAAGGGATAAGGTGGTGAGAATAGTTTCTCGTCGCTGTCCTTCCATGCGATCTAAATAGTGGGTACGATCGCACATTTCTAAAAACTCCTGTAGGATCGATCTCGCTGTTTCTTCCACCTGCGATCGCAAATTATCAGGAATTTCCGAACTCATGGGGTCAACTTGACAGAGTAAATCAACTAAGGGACGATTCCACTGTTCGATTTTCTTGGCAATTTCTTTCTTTTTCAAGCCCCAGAAATAAGAAATCAAATGGGAAACAATAATCGCTTGGAAAGGATACAAAACAATACTATCAGCCGGATAGGTGAAAATATAATCCGGTGCGTAGTCGGGAATATTTTGTAAGATTTCGCGATCGCTTTGATGGGCGATAAAAAAGGAAGTTGCGACCCGAGGGCCAATTTCGCTGGCAGATTTAATTGCCCGCGCATTAAAAAATGACCAACTGGGGGGCGGTGCATTATGCCCTAAAATTGATCCTAAAGTGTGGCGAGTACGGCGTTTCATGTGGGCATATTTGCCATGTTGGAACTGGAAGAAATGCCAACCCGCAAACATTTCTTGAATCATTTCTGCGGCTTTGTGCGCTTGTTCTTCGGGGACTCCATCAACATATCCCGTATAAACAAAATCGAAATTCCCTCCCACCAATTCAGCACACATTTTTTCGATTTCAGCAATTAGTTTTTTATCCCCGACAATTTCTTCAATCACATCGGGTAAACCCGCCAGTTCTTGATAGATTTTTTGGGCATATTCTGAGGAAATATCGCCGCGAATTTCGCCGATATAAGTATGCAAAGCCAATTGCCATTGTAGAGAGGCCATAGCAGCAAAAGTAGACCCGACGCACTCTTCTTCGGGTAAGTTTGTAATACCCGCACCTGCGGCTGGATGAATGATAGCATCGAGTCCTCGACCGATATTCCCTAATGGACTGGCTTCGATGTTTGTAATGGCATAAATCCAAGGGGTTTTAGTTGCGATAAAATCCTGTAAATGTTGGGGTAAATCTTCTCGTAATGTATCGGGTTTTATCAGCGATCGCAGTTCTTTTAAGCGTGCTTTGGCTACGATAGTTTCGGCTAAATTGCGATCGCGGCGTTTAATTTCTGCCTCAATTTTTTTAACTACAGAAGGCAAACTTGCCAGTTCGTGGGTTAGTTTAATTGTGTCGGATGTTCCCCCAGAATTTGAGTTGGCAATAAAGAGAGTTTTACTACTGGTAGAAGGGGGAATTGTATCGGAGCCGGTAAACCCATCTAAATTCATGATTGGCAGAGTATTTAAACATAGCTTACGTGCCATATTTCCCGCGATCGTATTGATTAAAAAGGAAGTTCCTGCTGCCCCAGTAATGATTTGTTGTAATTCCCGAATACGTTGATGGCGTAAGGTTTCACTCTCTGTTCCCATAATTAAACCAATGCCGTTTTCTCCGGTGCGGAGTTTAACGGTACCATCATAGGACTTTGGGAATAATTTTTCGGTATTTTTTCGTAAGGCTAAGGGTTGAATGACGATAATTTCTTCCCCATATTTATTATAAGGACAAGGAATAGGTCGATTCTCTAAATCTCGATAGTCAATTTTGAAAACCTTCAGAGGTGTCAAACGTTCTCGCCGGATATCGGTATGGATATAAGCCTCAACTTGATGTTGTTTTTCGATTCCAATTAGAGGTATTTCTTGACCGCGATAGATATTGAATAATTTTACTCGTCCATCAGCACTCACTTCGACGATTTCACCAGGGAGAACATCGTAAATAGGGGCAACTCCTTCAGTAATATAAGCGGTTGCTTGTAAATCTTTCAAGAAGGTAACTTCTTGGGCAATTTTATCGGCTATTTCGATTTTTCCCTCTGCGAGAGACTTGGGATTTAAGAGAATAACTTGTTCTTTGAGGGCATTTTCTTCGGACGCGGAAAGAAAAGAAAGACGATTATAATTCTTGAGATCGTAGGATTTGGGAATATAAAAGATAAGTTCTCCTCCTTCTTCTCCTCCTCGTTCTGTTCCACCGCGCAACATGGTAAAAGTACCGCCACTTAATAAGCCATGACTGGGTTTACCGAGAGGGGTAAAAGATTGAAAGGTGAATTTATTTTCAGGGTTAGAATATTCAAAAATACGGGCAACAAGGGCAGATATAATTGTCGTTTGTTGCGCCCCCGCTTGTGCCATTGTTGTTGCTAATCCTAACAATTCGGCAATCTTTTCACTGGCTAAAGATTGGTTATCATCTCGCAGAAAGCCTTGTTGTAAAAACTCTTGAATTGGTTTACCATTATTATTACAAAAGATAATTATTTTATCTTGCAGTTTAATTTGTAGGGTTTTCTGGGCAAATTGTTCTCCTAGGAAATAATGTCCAACATGACCATTAATATCTGTTGTTGCCCGATCGCTATTGAGATAATCAGGGTCTACATAAGCGAGGCGATGTAGTGCAGCAGCAAGGCGATCGCGGCTGAGATGTTCGTAAAGAAAGCGTTTAAGGGCGGGTTCTACGCAAGAATCGGAGTTGGAGGAGAAGCGAAATCCTTCGTAACTTAAAAACTGTTTATATCTTGCTGCATCGTTAATATCGCCATTGTGAGTATCGGAAAAAATACTTTCTCCGAGGTCGCGATCGCATTCTTCAAAGAATATTTGTCCTTCTTGACTGAGTTGGTAAATGCGGATTTTGGGTTGTAGTAAGCATTCTTGGTGGGGATGGGCATTACTTTCAGAATACATATCTCCCTGAGACGCTTGACGAACATGAGTTTCCCAATTTGTGATAAATTCTGTACTCTCTAAATCTATTTTATTTAAAAGCGTATTCCATGTTTTCAGTAAATCGCCGCCATCCCGAGCTAGTTTAACCCCTGTAGATGCCTCCGTTTGAATGCGTGCCGTCAATTCGGTCATTTCTGCATGGGATAGTCCGCGATCGCATTCTCTGATAATCTCTAAAATAGGATTGAGGGGAATCGTGCCGATCGCCATTCCTGCAGCATCATAGCCAGCTTTGGTGCTTTTTTTGGAGCAGTCTTCCGCTAGTGTCGTCCCATAGGAGGTGCGATCGTGTAATGTCGCTTGGATAATCTCGGTTGGACGCACCCGATAGGTTCCTGTTTCGGGGTCTTTGGTAAAGAACAGATGTTCGATTTTGACGGGACTCAGAAAAACGTTGAAATTACGGCACATGGTCAGTTATCAATGATTCATTATCCATTATCCATGATTCATTATCCCTTATCCATGATTGATTGAGTACAATTACTCAATTATTAGATAAGTTGACAAAATTGGCTTGATATGCAAAACGATTTGATGATTGGGGAAGGGGAAAAACGATAAGAATTATAAAGACGGGTTGGTTTAATTAGCTACCGTTTTATGTTTATAATTGAAGGCGGAGGGCAAAAACAGCCGTCGATTTTTGGGAGGAATTTTTGGGAGGATATATGGCAAAAAACTTGGTCAACCTAACCCTTTTATTTGTGAAGGAGGATATTAATCAAATCCTCACGGAACAGCCCGACCAGATCCAAAAAGATTTTATGAAAAGAGATTTATTTCCCGATTTAGTTGCCTATGTTTTAAGTCGAATTCCTAATAACTATACTGTATTCGATGAAACTGTATTTGATGAAGAAAGAGTTTCTCCTCTTCAGCTTTCTTCTCTCTTAAACGAGTCGGCAGAACGGCAGTTAGATCGAGAACAAGTGATTCGCCGAGGGATTTATGTAGTTTTAGAAAAGAGTTTTCATAAAACCATCTCTACAACACACTTGGAAAAGGAAAAAGAACCTTTATCCGTTTAGGGGAGTTTAGGGGAGTTTAGGGAAGGCAATTTAACGCACTATTTGGCGCATATAACTTGCCCAAAGTTGTGCCGCTTGGGAACTGCTGCTGCGAGTGGGAGAGTTGTCGTCATTCCCTAGCCAGATTCCCGTGACGAGTTGTCGAGAAGGGATATAACCGACAAACCATAAATCGACAGAGCGATCAGTTGTTCCAGTTTTCCCTGCTTCCCCCCAACCGATCGCGGCGCGTCCTCCGGTACCTCCTTGTACGACTCCTTGTAGTAAAGTGGTGAGAGTTTGGGCGATCGCGCTGGAAATAGCTTGTTTAGTTGCACCCTCATCCGTGGCAAAATCATAAATAACACGACAAGTTTGGGGATTTTCAGGATCGCTACAATCCCCACTGTCAAGAATGCGTTTAATGGCATGGGGACGATTCCAGACCCCATTATTAGCTAAGGCTCCATAAGCGCCTGTTAATTCCAATACATTTACCTCGCTTTCCCCTAAAACCAACCCTGGGGAGGCACGTAAGGGGGATTTAATGCCCAGATTTTGTGCCATTGCGATCGTGTTATTTAATCCTGCATCTTTAGCAACTCGCAGTGCCACCGCATTCTCCGACTGTGCCAAACCTCGATACATATCAATATTACCACTACTGCGCTCACAACCGCGATAGTTTTGTCCCTGCCAAGAAACCGGGGCGCAAGAATAGGTTTTACCTGGGGAATTTCCCGCCGCGATCGCCGCAGCATAAGCAAAGACTTTAAAAGTCGATCCCGGTTGTCGTTGTGCCTGAGTTGCCCGGTTGAACTGACTTTTAGCATAATCTACTCCCCCCACCAATGCTAAAATTTCCCCCGTTTCACTATTGAGAGTAACGATCGCCCCCTGTTGGAAATTTAAGCGCGATCCATCCCCTTCCACGGCATTTTTGAGGGCTTTCTCAGCCTCCTTTTGCTTATCAATATCTAATCCCGTTTCCACAATAAAATTACCTTCCCTTGCCAAACCTTCCCCCAATAAATCTTCAATTTCTGTAAAAACATAACTGTAAAAATAGGGGGCAATGGTATTGGAGAGGGCATCTTGTGCCTCGGGACTGACCTCAATCCGCGATCGCCGCGCCCGAGTTGCTTCTTCCTGGGATACCATCCCCAACTGTGCCATACGAGTTAGAATGCGATCGCGCAACTGTACCGCCGTTTTATAATCTTGTACTGGATTGTAACTATTCGGGGCGGGTAAAATTGCCACCAAACTCGCCGCTTCCGAAAGAGTCAAATCCGCCGCCGATTTATTAAAATAAAACCGTGCTGCATCTTCAAACCCATAACTGCCGATGCCCAAATAAACGCGATTCAAATAGGTTTTCAGTAATTCATCTTTGCTATAAAAAGTTTCTAACTTTAAAGAGACGATCGCCTCGCGAATCTTGCGCCCTGCGGTATTCGATCGCCCCGTATATTCAGGATACAAACTCCGCGCTAATTGTTGAGTGACAGTACTTCCCCCTTGGGCGATGCCCTGCTTTTGAACATTAATAATCACAGCCCGCAAAATTCCCAAAGGATCGACCCCTAAATGCCAATAATAGCGACTGTCTTCCGAAGCAATAACCGCTTTGGGAAGATAGGGGGAAAAATCCGATAAACGCTTTAACTCTCGATGGGCATCGGTCCGCAGGGGACGTAAAGGAGTTTCTCCATCTCGGGCGTTGACCACTACGGGACCTTGAACCCCCAAAGGCAAAGGATTGACAGGAATTTTCGTCCATTCTACAAGAATTAAGGCAGTAATAATCCCCGTAATACCCCCCACCCCATAGAGGCTGTAACGCAGGAGACGCACCCATAAGGGAGGAGGATTGTGAAATTGAATCCGAACCCCATTGGCTAATTCAGGAGGACCGAGAGTGAGGACATCTCCATGACGGAGAAAGAGGGTATCCAAACGCCGTCTTTTAATATAGACCCCATTCGTCGATCGCTCATCTCGGAGGAGAAAATTTTGCGGATGCTGGCGATCGCGGGTCAGAGACAAATGCACTTGACTGACCACTGGATTTCGCACCACAATATCACTTTGGCGAGAACTGCGCCCCAAGGTATATTTATCGCCAATTAAAGGATGTATCTCCGCTTCGTCGGCATTTTCTTCCTGTACCCACAATTCTGGAACCCTTGCCCCAGGCTTAAGTGCAAATACCGTGTTAACCTGTGCTTGGATAGTTTGGGCTATTTGGGTAAAGATTTGCGTGACAGGATTGTTAGCCATTGTTGAAAATTTGTGAAATACTGCGATCGTGAATTTTTGCCTACTCCCTACCCCCCACTCTCATCTCGAAAAAAGCCGAATATAGAAGGAAAGCAATTCCTATGTTAATAAAAGTGTCAGCTAGATTAAACACGGGAAATTGAATCCAGCGAAAATCGAGAAAATCAACGACGTGACTGTAGAGAAAACGACAGACTCCATTGCCGATCGCCCCTGATAAAATTAACCCATAGCCAAATTGTTCGGGAAGCCTCATAGGGGCACCAAACCAAGCAAAAGCCATAAGTCCCAAACTAACAATAAGGGACAGCCAGCGCAGCCAACCAGCCCCTCCCAGAAAAAGACTAAAGGCGGCTCCGGTGTTTACAACATAGGTAAAATGGAAGATTCCTGGCAGAATGGGCATAGTCTGGCCAAGACTGGCAAAGCTATTCATTACCCAATATTTACTCAATTGGTCTAAGGTAAGGCCGATGAGGGCAGCGATCCAGAAGAAAAGGTTTTTACGCAAGTTGTTGCGTTGCGATGCCATAGATAGGTTTGTTAATGTTTATATATGGGGGGAATATTCATTCGTCTTAATCAAAGGATTTGTTACAATTCGTAACAGTGATCAATTCTACCACAAAGCGCAAGACCACAGTAAACCTCTAAATTCAGATTGAGTCGGTCACTAGCAGGCGCTACAAATCCACAAATCCTAGTAAGAGAGTAGTTCGACCGCACCAATATTCTGATAAAATCTTAAAGTATCAAATCTCAACAGTAGAGGAAAAAGCCAATGACAGTGGAACGTTGGACAGATCAAATGCTCGACGGGTTGGCATCAAGCGTCAGCGAAATGCGTGAAAGTATGGGCGAAATGCGTGAAGGTATGAGCGAAATGCGTGAAAGTATGAGCGAAATGCGTGAAAGTGTTAGCGAAATGCGTGAAAGTGTTAGCGAAATGCGTGAAGGTATGAGCGAAATGCGTGAAAGTGTTAGCGAGGTGAAAGATAGCGTCGATGGTTTGAGAATTACAGTACAGGCTTTACTACAAGTAGCTGCTCAAAGTCAACGGGATATGGAAGTTGTCAAACAAGAGATAGAAATTGCGAAACAAGAAAGAGAGTTACTTAAGAAACGTCAAGCTGAAAGTGATGAGCGGTTTAATGTTTTACTGGAAGAAATTCGCTACTTAATTCGACGCAACGAGGAAGGTTAAATAACAAATATGCCCTTATCTTCAGTTATTCGCACTCTAACCCGATCGCCTCTCACTCGCGAACTTTGCGCTAAACTCCAACAACAAAATATTCTGCAACTGAATGGCATCCCCCGCTTACCGAAAGGCTTGGTATCTTCAGCCTTGGCGCGATCGGCAGGAAAGAATCTCTTTGTTGTCTGTGCCACTTTGGAAGAAGCTGGGCGCTGGGCGGCTCAATTAGAGGCGATGGGTTCAAAAGACTTTTTCTTCTTCTATCCCACCTCAGAAGCGTCCCCTTACGAGCCATTTGACCCGGAATCTGAGATGATTTGGGGACAGATGGCGACAATTGGTGAATTAGAAACTTTCCGGAGTCAGGAAGGGTTGGGAGAAGTTGCCAGCAACAGCGAATCTGGTTTTGTTATTGTCACAACAGAACGAGCTTTGCAACCTCACTTACCACCGCCAGAAATATTTGCTTCTTATTGCTTAACTTTAGAAGTTGGCATGACGATGAAGGCGAAAGACTGCGATCGCCAGTTGACAAAGTTAGGTTACGAAAGAGTTTCTCTAGTGGAGACGGAAGGACAATGGAGTAGGAGAGGGGATATTGTTGATATTTTTCCCGTTTCTGCGGAACTTCCCTTGCGTTTGGAATGGTTTGGGGATGAGTTGGAAAAGATGCGGGAATTTGACCCAGCAACTCAGCGATCGCTGGATAAAATTGCAACTTTATCTTTAACTCCTACCAGTTTTTCTCCCATTATTGCCGACGCATTAAAAGATAAAGAAACAGGGAAATTGAGCGATCGCTTTGCCGCATATTTTACGCCAGAAGAACAGGAATTATTTGCAGTCGGAAGCTATCCGGAAGGAATGCGCCGTTTTCTAGGATTGGCGTTTGCAAAACCTGCTTCTTTATTGGATTATTTACCGGAAAATACACTGATTGCTATTGATGAGATTGAACAATGTCGCGCCCATAGCGATCTTTGGGTACACCATGCAGAAGAACAATGGAAAGCTGCAATTATAGATCGTCAAGAATTACCGAAAAGTCACGCTTTTTTTGAGGATACTCTCAAGGCGATCGCGACTCAATTTCCGCGCTTATTATTATCGGAATTAGCAGAAGAAAAAACCCAATCTTCGATTCCAGTTGTTAATTTAGCCAGTCGCCCTCTTCCGACTACACCCCATCAATTTGCTAAGTTAGCAGAAATTCTGCGAGGAAAGCGAGAAATTTATCATGGCATGACTTTAAATCATTATACAACATGGCTCATTTCTGCTCAACCTTCTCGCTCTGTTTCCCTGCTTCAAGAACATGATTGTGCGGCGCAATTTGTTCCCAACCCCAAAGATTATCCGGCGATCGATCGCTTGCACGTACAGAAGACAGCCGTTGCGGTAAAATATTCCGGTTTGGCAGAATTAGAGGGTTTTGTTTTACCGACTTTTCGCATTGTTTTAGTCAGCGATCGCGAGTTTTTTGGGCAGCATACTCTCGCCAGTCCAACCTATATTCGCAAGCGTCGTCGTGCAGCTTCTCAAAAAGTCGATGTTAATAAATTAGCACCTAAAGATTATGTCGTTCATAAGCATTACGGAGTCGGTCAATTTATTGGGTTAGAAACCCTAGAGTTACGAGAATATATTACCCTTAAATATGCCGATGGGATTTTGCGCGTCCCCGCAGATTCCTTAGATAATTTATCCCGTTTTCGACAAACTGGCACCGGGAAACCCGAACTTGATAAAATGACGGGGACAATGTGGACAAAGAGGAAAAATCGGGTTAAAAAAGCGATTAAGAAAATTGCTGTCGATCTTTTAAAACTTTACGCCAAACGCTCAAAACAGCAAGGCTTTGCTTATCCTGCTGATGCCCCTTGGCAAGAAGAATTTGAAGATTCTTTCCCCTACCAACCTACTCCCGATCAACTGAAAGCAGTACAAGATGTGAAGCGAGATTTAGAAAGCGATCGCCCGATGGATCGGTTAATTTGTGGAGATGTCGGATTTGGGAAAACAGAAGTCGCTATTCGTTCAATTTTTAAGGTTGTCACAACAGCAAATAAACAGGTTGCTTTTTTGGCACCAACAACTATTTTAACTCAGCAGCACTATCATACTTTAAAAGAACGTTTTTCTCCTTATCCGATTAATGTTGGTTTATTGAATCGTTTTCGCACAGCATCGGAAAGAAAAGAGATTTTACAACGCTTAAAAACAGGGGAACTTGATATTGTCGTGGGTACGCAACAACTTTTAGGAAAAGGAGTAGAATTCAAAGATTTAGGGCTTTTAGTGGTAGATGAAGAACAACGATTTGGAGTCAATCAAAAGGAAAAAATTAAATCTTTTAAGGCTGAAGTTGATGTTCTAACCTTAAGTGCAACTCCGATTCCTCGTACTCTTTATATGTCTCTTTCTGGTATTCGCGAGATGAGCTTAATTACAACACCTCCTCCTTCTCGTCGTCCCATTCAAACCCATCTTTCCCCTTATAATCCTGAAGTGATTCGTACTGCCATTCGGAATGAATTAGATCGAGGAGGACAAATCTTTTATGTCACTCCCAGAGTCGAAGGAATTGAAGCAATTAGCGGGCAGTTAATACGAATGATTCCCAGTGCAAGAATTGCGATCGCCCACGGACAAATGGAAGCGAATGAATTAGAAGCGACTATGCTTTCTTTTAATAATGGTGAGGCAGATATTTTAGTTTGTACCACTATTATTGAGTCGGGTTTAGATATCCCTCGCGTTAATACTATTATTGTCGAAGATTCTCAAAAATTTGGCTTATCTCAACTCTATCAATTACGTGGAAGAGTTGGGCGATCGGGCATCCAAGCACACGCTTGGCTATTATATCCTCATAAACGAGAACTATCAGATACGGCTCGGAAAAGATTGCGGGCAATTCAAGAATTTACCCAGTTAGGATCGGGCTATCAATTGGCCACCCGAGATATGGAAATACGCGGAGTCGGTAATATTTTGGGGGCAGAACAATCAGGACAAATGACGGCGATCGGTTTCGATCTTTATATGTCCATGTTACAGGAGGCAATTCAAGAAGTTCAAGGGCAAGAAATCCCCAAAGTTGACGATACTAGCATAGACTTAAAACTGACGGCATTTATTCCTAATGATTATATCCCCGATTTAGAACAAAAGATGTCTGCTTATCGAGCAGTGGCGACGGCAACTTCTGCAAAAGAGTTAGCATATATTGAGGATGATTGGCGCGATCGCTATGGAAAAATCCCCGGTCCTGCACAACAATTGATCCAAGTTATTCGCTTAAAACAAATTGCCAAATCTCTCGGTTTTTCCCGCATCAAACCCGATGGAAAACAGCACGTTATCTTAGAAACACCTATGGAAGAACCCGCATGGCGATTGTTACGAGAAAATATTCCCAGGCACTTAATTTCTCGCTTTGTTTATTCTCCCAAAAAAGTTACAGTGCGTGGGTTAGGAGTAATCAAACCAGAAAAGCAATTAGAAAGTTTAATTGATTGGTTGGGGAGAATGCAGCAAAATCTAATTAATGAGGAATAAAGAAACCATAAATTTCCTTTAGACTTAATGGGTTATCATTTTGAACCTGAAACAAGATTTTCCCCCTGTATTTATTTGCTTCTTCCTAAAATCAAGCGTCGAGGTGTAACTGTTGCCCCTCACAATGGTATTCCCATGCGTTTAGTTTAATTCAAGTTATTTTTGCGCGATCGCCGAGAATGTAAGTGGCTGAAATTGCCCGATCGTCCCCCAACATCATCAGTGCAAAAGTGCGATCGCTGATTTCTGCAAGAGTTTGGGGTAATTCTCCTGAATTTCGCAAGGCCATTAAAGGGGTTGCTTGCAAATTTACAACAATAAAATCAGCTTCTTTCCCTACATCAAAATTACCGATTTTCTCCTCTAAATTGAGTGCTTTTGCACCCCCTAAAGTTGCTAAAAATAAGGCTTGAAAAGAGGATAATTTTTTCCCTTGTAATTGAGAAACTTTATAAGCCTCATTTGCAGTTTGGAGGAGGGAAAAACTCGTTCCTGCCCCTACATCTGTCCCTAAACCTACCTTAATTGGTGTATCTTGAGACTTCGCTTGCTGAAGTTTAAATAATCCGCTTCCGAGAAATAAATTAGAAGTCGGACAAAAAGAAATCGCTGAATTTGCCTCAGATAAGCGCTTAAATTCTGCGGGGGATAGTTGTACCCCGTGGGCAAAAATAGAGCGATCGCCCACTAATCCAGCGCGATCGTAGACATCCAAATAGTTCTGAGAATGGGGAAATAATTCTCGAATCCATTCAACTTCCTTGACATTTTCGGAAAGATGTGTATGGAGATAAACATCGGGAAATTCTGCGAGTAATTTCCCTGCAAGTTGTAATTGTTTTTCGCTAGAAGTTGCTGCAAAACGAGGGGTGACGGCATAGAGTAAACGCTCATTTTTATGCCATTTCTGAATTAGTGCTTTTGTCTCCTCATAAGACGATTGTGCTGTATCTTTGAGATAGTCGGGGGCATTACAATCCATCATAACTTTACCCGCGATCGCGCGAAGATTGCGATCGCCTGCTGCTTCAAAAAATGCGTCAACAGATTCAGGAAATATTGTCGTAAAAACTAAAGCCGTTGTTGTACCATTTCTCAGCAATTCATCTAAAAAGAAAGAAGCCATTTTCTTAGCATAGCTTTTCTCTTTGAATTTTCTTTCCGTGGGAAACGTATATTGATGCAACCATTCTAAAAGTTGTTCCCCATAAGCAGCAATCATTTCTGTTTGGGGAAAATGAATGTGAGTGTCAATAAAACCGGGCAGAATTAGGCGATCGCGGTAATGAGTAATAGAGAGATTGGTATATTTGGAGTGCATTTCTGCATAATCCCCAAAATCTTGAATCATCCCATTTTCTATTACCAATAAACCATCGGGAAAATAGCGAACGCTTTCCAATTCGGAGACATAGAAAGGATCCCCTACAAAATCAAGAAATGCGCCACGAAAGCCTTTAATTGCAGATAAATTCATTCACTTAAAAGCACTGAAGTGCTGACGATAAAACTAAAAGCATTATAAGTCTTCTTTTAAAAGCCAAAAACCTGCAAATGCTTCTGAATCTGGGCTAGACTGAATCGCTAGGAAATGAATATTATTGACTTTTTCTTTTGCGTTTTCAAATCCATTCGCTTCGGCTAAAGTTTTATCGTCTTTAATATCCGCTAAAATCCAACTATCGCTAGATCCCGTTTCCAAACGCAAGCGGGGAAACTGACCTTTTTCAAACTGCAAAAATGCTAATTCTAAACCCGACATCCAAGCCGCTAAAGGGGTTGCGCGAGGGGAAAAGATAATTAACCCTGGAATCTTCATTTCAGGGGTAATTCCCATCATTTCTAGGGGGAATGCTTCACTAAAACCAATCTCCCAATCTTTCATTTCTGTAAAGGCTTCCGCTTCTAAAGACACAAATGCCCATTTGTCTGTGCGATCGCCTTTGACTGCATCGGGAAGAGGTACGGCATTTAAAGGAGGATATTTAATCGAAGTTGCTTGGGCAGATTCCTCATCATATCCTTCTTGGGTTGGATAAAAACGATCCATGCGATCGCCGATCCACTGATTTAGCGCGTAAGTTCGACGACTGGGGATAGCAGGTATATCCGCTTCCTCGCAGGCTTTCAGGATCATATTGTTCATAGCCCGACGAAAGAAACGAATGCGATCGGGGGCATAAGCTGCTTTCGCGATCGCCTCTTCAAGGGCTTCTCGCAACCAAATTGAATTCACGCTTTTGTTATTGGTGAATTTTGAGAACTTAAACAAGGATTCCGGCGATCGCGTCATATCGAGGGGAGTTTCGCAGATCAGCACTTCCCACAGTTTCTTCTTATTTTCATCAAAAATTGGACGCGAGTAAAAATCGAGTTCCCAAATTGTCGTTCCCATACCTGATTTGCGTTAGTTTTTGCGGCCTTTACCATCATAAGTTGTTCGGGACGCGATCGCTCGGGAAATTTTCTGAAATACTCTGGTTTTCTAGCAGGAGAGATTCATTACCTCTCTTTATCTTTATATCGTTATAGAGGACAGACGAGATTCTCCACAACCTCAAATTATGATTTCTCACATCTAAAACAGGATTGCTCTAAATCCTCCAATTTTTGCTAACTTTTTCAGCAAGCCTTAATTAAACTAGGGATTAGAAACAAGCTGAATGCGTCCTGCATCCATTTCATACATCAGTAATTCTAATGCTTCGTAATCCACATCAGAAATATGACCCAAGCGTGTTAGCTCGGCATTGATTTGGTTTTCAATATCTGGGGTTAAGCGTCTAATATAAAGAGCTTCTTCAACTAGACAGCGAATCACTCTAGTAGTATTCACGGTTTTTATTACCAATTTGAATTAATCTTATATTCTACTGGATTTGCGATCGAGAAAGTGATCTCTTGTAAGTTAATTTAGTGATCTACTATAAGTTAATTTAGTGATCTAAATCACTGATTTCCTTAGTTTTTCTCGGGTTTGTAGGATTCTCATCGTTTCACCCACCAAATTGCCCCAGCCCCAACAAAAGCACATAAAGGGAAGAAAACGATCGCCAGTAATCCTAATAATACCGCTAATCCTGGAGATAAATTAATGCGGCGACTGGACAATTCTTTAGGGCGAATCGATAATAACTGCTTGTCCTCATTGGCCAACCATTTGACGGAATTCAAAAATACATCACTGTTAAATTGTTGCTCGAACCAGCCATTTGTTACAAAGCCCGCATTGCCAAAAACTACCATTCTCACTTTAGCATTCTTTTCCTCTTCTTCATCCTTTGAAGTTGTCGAACCCGGCTCAGAATCTTCTTGATCTGATTCTTTCGTTGTATTGTCCGTCTCATCTTCTTCTCGGCTTTCAACCCGATTAGAATCCTCATCGCGATCGCCTTTAGTTTCTGATTCTAAAGAGCGTTCCAGAGCAACACCAATATCAATTGGTCCCGCCAAATCTGTATCGGGATTGAATTCAAGGGTATCCGAAGTTAAGTCCCGTTCCGCCCAACTTTCCTCATTGGTCATGACAATGGGAACCGCTTCAATGCCATCCTTTTCCTCAATTTTGAGAGGAGTGGAAAGGGGATAAACCGAGAAACGAGTCCCAAACTCAAGGGTAATGGGATGAGTCCCATAGTGGTTAACTAAAGGCGTTGTGGGACCGTAACCGATAACACTCCCGGCTCCCGAAGCGTCGATTGTCAAGCGATCGTCTACTTCAATCCCCCATTCTTCTAAAAGAGAATTCAAGCCAGTATTACTATTAGGAGCCAATAATACTAATAGTCCTCCTCCCTTTTCTAAATAATTTTTCACCGCCTCTTGTTCCCCTACAAATAAAGGACGTTCTGGAGCCGCGATCGCCAGCACTGTCGCATCTTCAGGAACCTCAGACTCCTTGCTCAAATCGAGGGGTTGCACCAGATAGCCGCGCTCCTCTAAACTGGTAACACCTTGGGAGAGTCCCCCCTCTATCGTCTCTAAGGGTAATTCTCCGTGACCTTGCAAGAAATAAATCTTAGATTCGCGATCGCGCAACATCTTTTCAATTCCATTAGTAATGGAAACTTCCGAGAGAGGTTGTCCTTGCTGTCCTTCCCGTAAAGTTTGAATCAATTGAGTTTTGTTGCCATACTCTAAATGAACTTCCCCAGGCTGTTCGACTTGATATCGCCGAGATAAGCCAATCTCCACTTGGGGATCGACAAACTGATACTCAAAATTCGGACTCAACTCGGCGTAACGTTCGAGTAAATTGCGATCGGGAGGAGCAGGAATAGGTTCAAAAACCAAGATTTTCAAAGGTTGGGTTAAATTCTCAACTAACTGTTGCGTTTGTGGGGAGAGGGTAAAAAGTTGAGTTTCTGTAAAGTCCCAACTCTCGGCATAACGCACAGCTAAAAAATTGAACCAGCCCAAAATTACTAGGAAGGAAATTGTGGCAATGAGAGCATCTGTTCCCATCCGAGCCGCCCGTTTCTGCAAAAGTTCTCGAAACAGTCCACTCCATAATCCCCCACTGACCAGGGCGGTAAAAACCCCCAATACCACTAAGAAAATTGTTAAGAATGACCAACTTTTACTCGCAGCCCCAGCTACTAACCCTGCTGTTGTCAGGCTGACACCGATCCAAAAGAGATATTTCCACGAGATGCGGCTAAGGCGAAAGTGGGGGACGAAGTTTTTCATCGGTAATCAGAAAACAATAAATCAATTAAGAGCGCTGAAAGCGAAGAGTTTCAATGGATTGAGCCGTCAGGAATATTCCCAGAATGATGTAACTGGCAAAGAGGGTCAAACTACCGAGATCGAGAACGCCTTGAAGCATCGTATCGTAATGTTTGACTAGGGAAAGATGAGCAAAAATTGCCCCTAGGGGTTGAGGAAGAGCATCCGCAATGACATCCATGAGGGCGAGAAAGAGGACAAGGGCAAAGGTGGAAATTGCTGAAATTAGGGAACTTGCTGTTAAGGAAGAAATAAACATTCCCAAGGAAAGAATGGATGTCGCTAAAAGCACTAAGCCCAGATGGGCGAGTAAAGGGACGACGAGGGGGAAGGCAGGATCGGCTGCACTAAAGGCGATCGCCTCGCAAATAAGTACCGGTATGAGCAAGGTAAAATAAAATGTCACCACCCCCAACAGTTTACCGATGGCGATCGCCCAATTGGAAATCGGAGAAGTTGCTAATAGTTCCAGGGTGCGTCCTTTGCGTTCTTCTGCATAGAGTCCCATAGATAGAATCGGCAAAATAAACGATGAAATCGAACCAATTGTACTTAAAAACCGAACTAAGAAAATATAGGCAACATCTACGGCGGGGATCGGTAGCCCTAACTGTTCTCCTGTCGCTACTTCTTGAATAACTCCCCTCGGACCGAGAAGTAAAAAGACGAAGACGGACCCCGATAGCAGCCAGAAAATTCCCGCTACAACATAAGCCAAGGGAGAAGCAAAGTAGCCTTGCAATTCTTTACGGAAAATCGCAAAAATGAGCATAAATCATTAACAATAGCGAACAGCCTTTTTGATTGTACAGTTGATTCTATTATTTTTTGTTGGTGATTTCCTCTAACTTTAGAGTAGGGAACTCTTTGTTGAGAATCCTATCATAACTTATGCTTATGCAACTGTAAAATTAGTTAAAATGTCTGATCTTTATTTTGTAACAAAATGTAACAATCTATGAGATGATGTTGAAAGAGGGAGTAAAAATCCTTGTTAAAATCAAAAGGGAATTTTAAAATATGCCTTATACCAAAGAAGAAGGAGGACGGTTGAATAATTTCGCCGCCGAACCTAAAATGTACGTTGCAGAACCTCCTACTGCTAACGAAAAACGGAATTATGTCATTATGGGAATGGGCGCTTTAGTATTGGTGGGCGGTGTTGTGGCGATCGCCTTCTCTATTTCCTAGATTCTTGTTCTCGGTTTTTGTACAGGAACCGAATAAGAGGGGCGATCGCGCGATCGCCCTTTTTATTGGCAAAAAATTCAGAAAGCATGAGAAAATAAGGAAACGTCGGATTTTCATTGTAGTTCTTGGCTTTGTTTTGAATGGATATTAAAACTTTTTTAACGAATTCTGAAGGTGAGTGGTTTTCTCAACGCACTCTCTATCAAGTAGCGGCAGAAGAACCGGATAATAGTAAATCAAATTTAACGGTAGAAATTGTTGTTGGCGATCCAGCCGTTGTAGGGCTTTGTCAGCAATATAATATTAGTGCTGCAACAATTTCCTTTGGGATTAAAACCAGTTGGGATACTTCCGTAGACTGGGGAAAACCGAAACAAACTGGCTCGAGTTTTTGGGCGATCGTCCCCGATGAAAAGAATGGGAAAACTGGCAAAGTGTTGCGATCGCAAGGGCGAGAAAATGCTAGTTCTCAAGGAGTATATGCTATTGGTGCAGATGGTGCTTTAACGCTAACAATCCAAGATAACAATATTTGTACAGAAGAACGTCTTTGGTTTGCCAGCGAAAATTTGCGCCTACGGACATTATTGGTCAATAATGGTAAGGAGTTTACCCAGATGGCTTTTTATTCCGAAATTCGTCGCATGACAGCAAAACCAACGGATAGCTAATAACTCACTAATCATTGAATATCTCATGAAACCTCTCATTTTTGGCATACACGGATTGGCGAATAAACCTTCTAAGGAAACCCTTGAGGCTTGGTGGAAAATGTCCATTATCGAGGGACTGGTGAAAAATTGTCAAGTTTCTGCCCCAACATTTGACTATCAAATGATTTATTGGGCAGATTTGCTGTATAAATATCGCCTGCATGATGATGAGAATTTTCCCTTCGATTCTTTGTATAATAAAGAACCTTATATTGAAGCAAAAACGGGTTCTTTAAAGGAATATAAAGAGAGTTGGCGAGATGAACTACAACGGAAACCTTTAGAGATTATCGGTAAGTCTCTTGATTCATTTCGATTACGTTTTGAAATAGATGTTCTTTCCAATCCTCTTTTGAGTAATTTAATGCGAGATTTGCATTTTTATTATGAGAGCGATCGCAAGATTAAAAACCGCCAAAATCAACCGCAACTGATGCGTACTGTAGTTCTCAATGAATTAAAACAGGCGGTTCGAGAAGCGAAAGATCGTAAAATTGCTGTTATCGGTCATTCAATGGGATCGATTATCGCTTATGATGCTTTACGAGATTTGGGACAAAGCGATCCCGATCTAAAAGTTGCTCATTTGATTACTATTGGTGCGCCTTTGGGTTTGCCCTATGTTAAGGGTAAAATCATCAAAGAACGCGGTTACGATCCTCGAGTTCGCACTCCTTCTATTGTAACAGAAAGTTGGGTAAATTATGCCGATAAACGCGATGTGATTGCCCTCGATGTCCATTTAGCTGATGATTATGAAGCTAATGATTTAGGAGTACAAGTGGTTGATGATGTGATCGCCAATGACTATATTTTACCGAATGGCTGGCCGAGTTATCATAAATCTTACGGTTATTTAAGAACGCCAGAATTTTCCAAGTATATTAAATCTTTTTTGGGACTGTAAAACAAATGTTTGTCGATCCTCAAGATATGCCAGAAACTTCCGGATCGAGTTATCCGGAAGTATTTAAAAGCGTGGTTGCGGGACGTTATAAAAAACGTTTGGGAAATGCTGCGGGATTAAAGAATTTTGGCGTTAATTTAGTCCGTCTCGAGCCTAAAAGTGCTTCTTCTGTGCGTCATTGGCATAGTAAACAAGATGAGTTTATTTACGTGATTAAAGGAGAAATTACCCTAGTTACTGATTTCGGGGAACAAGTTTTAACTTCAGGTAATGCAGTTGGATTTCCCGCAGGAGAAGCTAATGGACATCATCTCATTAATCGCAGCGATCGCGATGCGGTTTATCTGGAAATTGGCGATCGCACCTCGGGAGATACTGTTATCTATCCCGATGACGATTTGCTTGCAGAAATGGGAGAGAAAGGTTGGCAATTCACCCGTAAAAATGGAGAGGCTTATTAATGAAAAATTAAAAATAATTGAATACTCATGACCCCAGAAATCGAATTATTATTGTGTTGTATCCCCACTCAAATCACATCTCAACAAGAAGAAAAAATATCTCAATTTCTGCATAGTCCTTCTTTAAATTGGCAAATGTTAATTGATAGCGCACATTATCATAATATTGCGCCTCTATTATATTGGACTCTCAACAAATTGAACTGGGAAGGTGTACCCGAAGCAAGGCGATCGCAATTATCTTTAGCATTTCAAGCTAATCTCAGTCATAATTTTTTAGTAACATCTACTCTGGTTAAAGTTTGCCAGTATTTGCAAGACAAAAATCTGAGCATAATTCCTTTTAAAGGTTCTCTTTTAGCCACAAGAATTTATAATAATATCGCCTTACGTCGCATACGGGATGTAGATTTATTAGTTAGAAAAGAAGATTTCTTACAAGTTAAACAACTTTTGATTGAACAAGGTTATTATCCCTACGATCGCTTAAACTTAGCGCAAGAAAAACTACGCTTGCAAACTAATTATGAAGATGCTTTAGTTAATTCAGAAACAGGAATTAAAATTGATATTCATTGGGGCTTTCATCCCCCTTATTTTGCCTGTAATATTCCCATTGATGATATTTTTAAACGTGCGAGAATCACCAAGATTAGTAAAACGGAATTACTCGATCTGGCTGCTGAAGACTTATTACTCGTCTTATGTTTAAATGGAGCTAAAGATGGTTGGTTTGAATTACAGAGAGTCTGCGATATTGCAGAACTTTTGCAGCAAGAAATCGATCTCGATTGGCAAGAACTTTGGCAACGATCTAGGCAATTTAATTGTGCTAGAATATTATTGCTAGGACTTGAATTAGCTCGGATTTTCTTGTCAAGTTCAATCCCAGAAAATATGATCGAAGAAATTGAAAAAGATTCCACTGTCAAACAATTAGGCAAACAAATTTATCAGCGTCTCGTTAATAATACAGAACAAGAATATACTTTACTCCAACGTGCCTATTTTCCTTTACAATTACAACGGGGACTCAAAAACAAAATTTATTATGGCTTGAATTTACTCCTTCCTATTAATGAACGCGATCTAGAGTTAATTGTTTTACCGCGCTTTCTTTTTTGCTTATATTATCCTTTACGCTTTATTCGCTTACCCATCAAATACGGGTATGCGATCGCCAAAAAAGCGATCGGTAAGAAAAGTTAAGATTTATTTCTCGATCGCCTCCTGCAAGTATAATTAAGAATCGATTCTATCAAATTCTAAGCTGGAGATAACAACGATGACAACGCATTTTATTACCGCAGAAATCGACCTACAAGAAACACCGATTAAGTTAAAGCAAGAAATTGAGGCTGAATTAGAGAAACGCGGCGAACCGTTGCGCTGGGCAATTACTGAGGTAGATATAGAAGCACAAAAAGCCAAAGTTGAAGCAGTTATTACTGTGAGTTCTCAAGGAAAATAATCAAGAAAATAATCAAAACAATAATTCAGCATTTGCGATCGCCCTTTTTAGAGTTGGGGAAAATGCGATCGCAGTGTAATATTTTCAGGATTATTCATTGTTTATGTCCTACTACTTATTAATTGGAATAATTTGCCTGTCCTGTTTTGCGTTCCTCATCCGTACATTACTCGACCATCGCGGTTGGGGTTGGAGTATTGTCTCTGGAGGGATTTTATTAATTACCGGTGTTTTATTTTATCTGAATCCTCAACTGGCTGGGATAATTGGAGGTAGTTTATGGGGATTATTTCTCATTCTTCCCCTCTGGGGCTGTGCTTGGGTCAATCAACTCATTTATCAAGAACGTTATGGAGAGGCGCGAAAACTGGCTCTCTGCTTGCGCTGGCTGCATCCTGCTGATGGTTGGTTCGAGCAACCTTTTATCCTAGAAACCTTGGAAATGGGACAGCAAGGGAAAATCTCTGAAGCCATTAAACGCTTGCATCCCTATGAAACCAGCATAACTTCCACGGGACGCAATGCAACAGCCCTGCTCTTCATTATGGGGGCGCAATGGCAGGAACTTCTACAATGGATCGAGCATCACGTACCGGAAAGAGTATTAGAGGAAGATGCTTATCTCGTGACCAATTATCTGCGAGCATTGGGAGAAACGGGAGATTTAAACGGTTTGTTATGGGGTTTAGAGCGTTACGAAGGACATTTAAGTAAGAGTGGAAACCCCATTCCGCTTAATTTGGCCAGATTGTTCGCTTTTGCCTTTTGCGGTCAAGTCGATCGCGTCTGTCACTTACTGGCAGAACCGTTAGTGGATTATCCCTCACACAAAAAAAAGTTTTGGCGTTTAACCGCACAAATGGCAGCCGGACAAAATCCTAACGTAGAGGAACAATTCCTCGCTCTGCAAGAGAGTGCTAATGATTTTATGCTCAAAAAGGCGATCGCTTGGCGTTTATCCCATCCTCCGCAGGATTTAGAAACAATTCTCATTCCTTTTTCTTGGCAAACTTTAAAACGGCTGCAAGGTTCATTGCAACAAGAAAGGCGCTACGGTACGGCGCTGTCTCTCTCTCCCCGTCACGCTAAAGTAACTTGCTCGCTTATTGCTCTAAATATCCTCTTTTTTGCGTTAGAGGTGGCATTCGGTGGCAGTAAAAACACAGATACGTTAGACCAATTAGGGGCATTAATGCCTTACGCATTATGGCACGGGGAATGGTGGCGATCGATCTCGGCGAATTTTCTTCATTACGGTGCCTTACATTTATTCTCGAATATGGTCGGGCTTTATTTTCTGGGACCTTTTGTAGAAGCAATTGCGGGAGGATGGCGCTATCTTTTCATTTATTTTGGCAGTGGTATTGGGGCGATGTATGCGTTTAGCGCGATCGCGATCGCACAGGGAATGCCTTATCAGCGTTTGGTGGGGGCTTCTGCGGCAATTATGGGGATTTTAGGGGCAATTTTAGCGATTCTTCTCCAGGGTTGGTTACGGGAAAAAAGTCAGGTTGCGGCTAAACGGTTGCGCTTATTTTTAGCAATTGTTGCTTTACAAGTGACTTTTGATTTTCTTATTCCTGAAGTGAGTTTTTTAGCTCATGCTTTAGGCTTGGGTTTAGGCTTTACAATTGCTATGATTTTATTCCCTCAAGGCGTTAAATAGTTGATAGTTGATAGTTGATAGTTGATAGTTGAGAGTTGAGAGTTGAGAGTTGATAGTTGAGAGTTAAATATTTTATAAACTATAATTAACAGTTATTGATTGGAGGTTGGCATGAACAAGAAAATTGCGATCGCGTTGATTATTTTTACCTGTTTAACGGGGAGTTTGGCGATCGAACCTGTGGACATTGTACTGGCTCGGGAGAAGGATAAGCAGGAGGAAGAAGAATTTAAACCGTTAGAAATTGTCGAACTCGATCCCCTCCTTCCTGCGGATATTGAAACAAATCCTCTCAACGATGCTGAAAAACGCAATTTAATTCCGATCCTAGATCAATTCGCTTTAGAAGCAGAAGCCGAGTTTTTAGCAGAAAATGGGGATAAAGATCGTGCTTTTACAATATGGTATCGAGAACTGCGCTTGCGACGATATTTAGGTGCAGTGGAGGAAGTTGAAGCATTGGGAAGAGTGGGAAAAATTGCTTGGGAAAATAATCGCAATCAAGATTTATTCGTCATTCGCGAACGACTCATAGAAATTCAAACCGATGCAGAGGAAAAGAAAACCCTTGATTTTCAATTGGCTAATGTTTTGGCGATCGCCTATGAGGGAATTCGCTTTTATCCCCAAGCCTTAGCCATGTACGAATTTATTTTAGTGGGAGTTCGAGAAACAGGAGATATTAATGAGTTAGAAAGGATTTTAAACACGATCGCGCAACTTCATTTAGAATGGTTTCAATATTTTGCGGCTGAGGAAGTTTATAAAGAATTGTTAACATTAGCGCGATCGCAATTCGACGATGCCAATATTTTACGCTATTTGGAACAGATGGCATATCTTTACGATCGCGCCAAGCAACCGGAAAAGGCGATCGAAACTAAAATCGAATTGTTACAAGGGTATTTAAAAAAGGAATTAATTGCCAAAATTCCCCCTTTACAAATCTCCTTGGCTGGGGATTATGAAATCATTGGTGAAGGAGAAACCGCCAGCGCAACCTATCAGGAGGCTTTTAGTTTAGCTTGGGCTAATCAATACTACGCTTACGCCAGCGATGCCCTCAAAAAATTGGCAGAATTGTATTATAATTACGATCAACTTGATTATGCTTTAGAGATTTATCGAGAACAAATCAAAGCCGCAGAATATGCGACCGATGAATTCTCAATTATGGAAATTTACGATCGCATGGGACAAATTTATCTAGAATTAGAAGATTATCCTCAAGCCTTAAATGCCTTGCAAGAAGGATTAAAAATCGCTCGTTCTTTGGGTCACAAAGAAGAAGATTTTTTAGAAAAAATTGCTGAAATTAACGAGTTTTTATGATTGACAAACAAAGACTAATACAACAAGTAAAATCTCGCCTTCTGGCTATCTTGAGTCTATTTCTCTTGACTTTAATAGTTACGATAGGAATTAGTAGTCTATCTCCCATTTCCGCACAACTTTTCTTACCGCAAACCCTTGAAAACACCCTACCGGAAATTTTCCCTCTTGATACTGAGAAGGAAACATCTGTCGAATGGATTAGATTAGATGGAAAACCACTTTTTCCTATTGTAGGGGGGGAAGAAGAACTTTCGCAACGAGTTCGGGAAGTACAAAAAAATCTGTGGGACATTCAACAATATTACTTGAATAGCCCAGATCGAGAAGTAGAAATTGAAATTCGTACCTCACAATCTTTGCCGATTCTCTATGTCAGCGATCGCTATCTTTTAAGCATAACTCATCTCGATGCTCGCTTACAAGGCAGCGATCCCGTTACTTACTCGGAAACTTTACAAGAAAAAATAAGCAATGCTTTAAAAGCCTCAAAAGTCGAACGTCAGCCCCAACAAATGCGAAAAAAGGCAAGACGAGGAATTATTATTTTTATCGTGGTCGCACTGGTTAGTTTAGCTTTAAATATTTTACCCGCTAAATTGGCGCGATCGCCCTCTTCTCAACCTTTTGATGAACCCCCCATCACTACTCGTTTAAATCAAAGACAGTACCGCAATTTAAGTGCTATTCGCCGCATTTTCAGGCAACTCTCCCAGATTGCTCTCTGGATAATAGGACTGTTGCTTATTCTCTCTTTATTTCCTCAAACTCGAACTTGGCAAGTTATGATTTTAGGGCGAATTAAATCATATTTATTAGCAAGTGCAATTTTAATTACAACTTATGTTTTAGTTCGCCTCAGTTATATTCTCATCGATCGCTCTATTTCTGCTTTTATTCAAAGTGCAGAACTCATTCCCAAGCGCAGCACTCAGAGATTACAACAGCGCATTTCTACCATTTCTAGTGTCACTAAAAGTATTAGTACGATTTTCCTGTCGATTATTGGTATCCTCTTGGCTTTAGTCAGTTTAGGTGTTAATATAGCACCATTACTAGCAGGGGCAGGATTAATTGGGGTCGCGATTTCTCTTGCTTCCCAAAATTTGATCAAAGATGCTATTAATGGTTTCTTGATTTTGGCAGAAGATCAATATGCAGTTGGCGATGTGATTGGTGTTGGTAATGTATTTGGTTTGGTCGAAAATATTAGCCTGCGAATGACCCAACTGCGAGATACAGAACAACGCTTAATTACAATACCCAATAGCGAAGTTAAAATTGTTTCTAATCTCTCTAGTCTTCGTTCTCAAGCCGATATCAAAATTCCCTTAAGCTATCGTGTTAATATTGATGATGCGATCGCCTTAATAGAACAAGTTAGCGAAGATTTTGCAGAAGATGTCAACTGGAAAGAATACATTCTCGAAAAACCGCAAATTTTAGGGTTAGATGAATTCACCGATCGCGCGGTGATCGTTCGAGTTTGGATTACAACCCAACCCCTGAAACAATGGGATGTAGGACGAGAATTTCGCCGTCGTATCAAACGTGCTTGCGATCGCGCTGAAATACCCCTTGCCCTAGGACGAGAAGAAGTTTGGCTACATAGTAATAAAGATGACGCAAGTTCAATTGTAAAATAATTTGTAAAATGTGCTTAAATTTCCCCAAATTTGTTCTTTTTTGTCTTTAATAGAAATAACTCCCAGATTTTGAATAGATTCTTCCCATTTTGACCACAATTTTGATACAGAGATGACTTCTCTTATCTCCGATCGCCATAACGCGAAATTATCTCTAATGCCTCAATCTTCGGATTTAAGTTCGGTTTGTCAAAAGCAACTCGAATATATTGCTTCTTCTTTGTCTTGTCTTACAACTTGGATTGTTTATCGAGAGCAAAAAGGAGATGAACGTAAATCCCTCCGTTTTGTGCTAAAAACGAGCGACACAGCAAAAACCATACTTCTCGAAGGCGAAAATCGAGAACTTTTAAGCTATCTAGAAGGAGAAAAATGGCTCGATCGCAATTTTCCCGAACTACAATGGACGCAATGGCAATTAGTCGCAAATCCTATTTTACAATTGATTGCGATCGAGTCTAATCTTATTGCTTTGAAATCAGAAAATTCCCAAGCGAAAAACTATATTTATATTTACTGTTTTGATGGGCAAGAAAAGCCAGATGAGTATTTTTTATTGTGGAAGGAACAACCCTTATCAGAGTCACAATATCATTATCTTCAACAGCAAATTAATTTCTTAGAGAATTATCTGGCACTAATGCAAACCGTCACCCAACAGCGAGAAGAAATCGATTTTTTAGAGCAACTGATTCAGCGAGGAAAACATCAATTAAGAGAACCATTAGCTTTGATTGGTTTATATGCCGAAAATCTCTGTTTGGGTTTAGCAAAAGGAAAATATCGAGAACAAGCACAAGGAATTCGAGACAGTGTTAGGGAATTAAGTCATAATTTAAAACGATTGCTTAATAGCGATCGCGAAATGCGAATTTATCCCGCACTCTACGATTTAAGAAAAATTCTTCAAGAAACCTTGACTTTGCTACAACCTCAAATAGAAGGAAAAAATATAGAAGTGATTTATCCCGAACAGGGAGTAATTTTAGCCATCGATCGCTGGCAACTCAAACAGGTTTTTGAGGTTTTACTTTGTAACGCGATTAGTTTTAGTCCAGAGCATGAGAAACTGTACTGTAATTGGCAAATTTTAGCCGATGAAGTCTTAATTGAAATTTGCGATCGCGGTAGAGGACTATCCCCAGAAGATCGCGAAAATGCTTTTTCCCCTTTCTATTCTAGACGCAGGGGAGGAACAGGTTTAGGATTGGCGATCGCCAAAGATATTATCGATCGCCATCAAGGGAAAATCTGGGGGGAAAATATGCCAGAAGGAGGTGCGCGTTTTTGTTTTACATTACCTCGTCAAGGTTCCCAAAGTGCGATCGGAATTTTGGGAGAATTCTGTCTTTAATTTACTCTTTAATTTACTCTTTAATTTACTCTTTAATTTACTTTTAATCTCAGTTTTCATTTACCGATAACCATGACTCGTAAAACCCCAGTGATTTCTATTTTGCTAGTAGATGACGAACAACGCTTTCGTCAAGGTTTGCGAACTTTACTCGATTTTTACAACGATCGCGGAGAACTTAAATTTAAAATTATTGGGGAAGCTGCAACCGTCGAACAAATGCTATCTGTTACCCAAAAACAACAACCCACTCTCATTTTATTAGATTTAGAACTCTCGGAAAATAAGGCAGAAAATAATGGTATTGATGCGTTACTTGGCTTGCAAGAATTATCCTATCCAGGGAAAATTTTAGTTTTGTCTTCCCATCAAGACGATAGTTGGATTTTTCGTGCTATGCAAGGGGGGGCAATGGGGTATGTTTTTAAAGATTGCTTGGCCGCGCAATTGTATAATGCGATCGCAACGGTCATTGATGATAAAATTTATTTAGCTCCTGAAGTAGCCACCCGCTTTTTCCGACATTTTCAATTTTATGCCGGTCATTCCCTGCCTCTCGCAAAATCTCTAAAATTAACCGAACGAGAACAAGAGGTTTTACACTGGTTAGTACAAGGTGCATCCAATGACGCGATCGCCAAAAATCTCTATATCACCGTTGCAACAGTTAAAGCACATTTATCCTCAATTTTTACAAAACTCGAGGTCAAAAATCGCACCCAAGCGATCGTTAAAGCCCTCCGACTCGGATTAATTCAAGCGTAAAATAAGCCAGAGAAAATCAACAGCAAATCACCAAATTCATGAGTAATCATCTCGCGATCGCAACAGTTACAGCCACCTTACAAAGACTTCTACAATCAGCCATTCAAGGCGATGTAGAGGGGGCTAGAGTGACAACAGTACGACCGGATGCGATCGGGACGGCTACCCCCGAAACAGGCGTAAATCTTTATTTATATCATGTTCCTACCAATTTTATTTGGGGTAATAGTGCGGAAATTCAAAGAAGAAATCGGCAAGGATTAGCCGCAAATAAAGCAAGAACAGCTTTAGATATGCACTATATGATTAGCTTTTATGGTAACGATGCAGAACTAGAACCTCAACGTTTACTGGGTAGTGTGATTCAGACTTTAACCGATCGTTCCAGTATTAGTACAGACATGATTGCCGATACATTAGCCGACTCAAACCTCGGCTATCTCACCGAATCAACTCTCACGAATCAAGTTGAACAAGTTTCTTTTCAACCCCTTAATTTAACCATTGAAGATCTATCTAAAATTTGGTCGGTATTTTTCCAAACTGCTTATAATCTTTCTTTGGCTTATAAAGCAAGTGTCGTCATGATTGAAGGGGAAGAAGTCGGATCGAAACCTTTACCAATGGGAGATAGATTTGGCGGTATTGGTCCTTTTTTCGATCAACCGAATGTCACAGATGTTATGCACCAAGATGGTCGTTTTGTTCCCATTGAAGCAGAGAGTACGATTATTATTCGCGGAACTAATTTAAAAGAAAAAGATGTATTTGTTCGCATTGGAGACGCAGAAACAAGGGCAGAAAATATAGAGAAAAATCAAATAAAATTATCTTTATCTTCTTTTCCTCAAGAACTTTTAAAATCAGGAATACAAGAATTACAAGTTATTCATCGTTTTCCTTTTCGTACCGAAATCGGTAATAATGGCAATAATAATGAAGAGAGTCAAAACGATCCTATTGAAAAATTTCGTAATGTTAAATCGAATGTCATTCCTTTTGTCCTGCGTCCAACGATTATTGACGCATCTCTTGATGATTTGATAGATATTGGCAAAGGTTTACGCAATGCAACTCTAATCATTGAGATTAATTGGGATGTTAAACCGCAACAAAAGGTTATTATTGCCCTCAATGAATGGTCAAGAGAAGAGGCAAAATCTTATTTGTTTGACGTGGATTCTTTTGAACAAGATACAAGAATCATTTTTTTCCCAGTCAAGGAGGTGAAAGCAGGAAATTATTTGATTCGCTTGCAAATTGATGGGGCTGAAAGTAAATTAGAACGGGATACCGATCCCGGTAGTTCGACTTATGGTTTATTTATGCGGCCTATGTTATCTATTGAATAAAATTGTGTATATAACTCAACTTGCTAGTTATTGATTCGATCCCCCCCAGCCCCCCTTGATAAGGGGGGAGAATCCCAAAGTCCCCCTTGATAAGGGGGGAGAATCCCAAAGTCCCCCTTTTTAAGGGGGATTTAGGGGGATCGAAATGTATAAAATTGTGTCTAAAATTGGGGTAGAAAACTCATGAATGAAGAAGAAAAACTGAGACAAAAACTTGATGATGAACTCGATATGATGAGTTTTAATCGTCTACACGAACTCGGAAATCAAGCCATTAAACAAGGCGCGATCGCCGGTCATGGATTTCGCAATGGTCAATACGAAATTCTACAAAATGGTGAAGCTAAATTGATGACTCCAGAAGAAGCGCAACAGTATTTGGAGGAACTTATTAAGAATTTGTAGGGAACGTTGCCTATTAGGAATTTGTAGGGACGTTGCAGGCAACGTCCCTACAGGAAACCCGCTTAAATTTTGATAAACCAACGTTGGCGATACATGAAATAGAGGATTATCCACCAGAAAAGAACACTGGCGATCGCAAACAATAAAGACCCATTTAAAGAACCTGCCCAAGGTTCAAAAAGGGTTTGATATAGCCAACTATAGGTACTCGGTGCATCATCTCCCGTGCCAATTTTAGTACGATAGAGAATGCGAACGACAAAACCGGAAATAACAAACACAAAAATTGCATTTAATCCCATCACTTTAAAGGGAAATGCCCAGCGTTTAATATTGCGAACTTCGATTAGTTCGTAACAAAATGCCAGCAAAAGTAACGACCAGCCAGCACTATACAAAACATAGGAACTCGTCCATAATTGCTTGTTAATGGGAAAAAATGCTCCCCATAAAGACCCCAATAATAAACCGGAAATTCCAAAAGCAACTAATCCCAAACTCGTTCTTGATTTTTGGGGTCGATCGCGCAACCAATCTCCTGTAAAATAACCGAATAAGACCGTAACAACAGCAGGAAGGGTACTAAATAAACCTTCTGGATCGAAATTAGCTTGCTTGTATAAATGCGGCACTCCTAACACTAAACGATCCAAATAAGCAGCAAAATTCCCATCAGGAGTTAGTTCTCCGGCACCAATTCCAGGGACAGGAATGAGGGTCATCAGTAGCCAATATCCCACTAATATAAAAACAGATAATCCCCATAACCATTTTCGAGATAAGTGTAATACTGCCATTGCACCGCAAAAATAAGCAACAGCAATGCGCTGTAGGACTCCCATAATTCGCAATTCGGGTAAATTATAAGTGGGAAATCCATTTAATAATAAACCCAGTAAAAATAGCAAGCCGCAGCGTCTCGCAATGCGCCAATAAACTTTAGCAGTAAGTTGCTCAGAATGGGTATTTTCTGGATCGAGATACTTTCGTAAAGAAAAAGCCATTGCTGCCCCCGCAATGAACAAGAAAGCAGGAAAAACGAGATCGGTGGGGGTAAAACCATCCCATTCTGCGTGAAGTAAAGGGGGATAAACATGGCTCCAACTGCCAGGATTATTGACGAGAATCATGCTGGCGATCGCCATACCTCGGAAGACATCAAGAGAGACTAATCGTTTGCTTTTTTCCATTGTTCCTTGAGAGTTGATTGAATATTTTTGTAGCAGCGCGATCGCAAACCCCCAACTCTCCCATATTTGCCCGCATTTTCTGATATCCAGAGAGAATTTTATCGCGTCTTTTGGGGTTTTCCCATAACTCTAGCGCTGCTTTGAAAATGCGTTCCGATGTCACTTCTTCCTGAAATAACTCTGGGACAATATCTTCCATATTCATTAAATTAACAGGAGAGATAAAAGGAACCGAAAAATTAAAAATTTTCCGCGCGATCCAAGCATTCAAAGGATGAAAACGATAGACAACCAATTGAGGTACATTTAACAAAGCAAGTTCCAGATTAACGGTTCCCGATTTGGTAATGGCCAGATCCGCAGCCGCCAAAATTTCTAAAGTTTTGCCTTCTAAAAGCGTTGCTTGTAATTGATATTCTTGAATTTTTTGCTCGATCGCAGCGCGATATTGTTCCAAAGCCAGAGGAATCCAAAAATGTACCTCGGGAATTTTAGCTTGTAATTGGCGAGCCGCCGCAAAAATAGGCGGGAGAAGAGATTGAATTTCTTGTCGGCGAGAAGCGGGAACCAAAGCGATCGCCGTTTGTTCCGGTTTGATACCCAAGCCCAACCGCGCTTTGTCTCGCGTTGGTGCGGTTTGAATGCGATCGATGAAGGGATGACCCACCCAATCAGACGGCACCCCCCGTTGTGCGTAAAACTTCTGTTCCTCGGGGAAAATCGCCAGAACGCGATCGGTAATGCGAACCAGCGTATTAACTTTACTACCCAAGGGGTACCAAATCCAGGCTTGGGGCGCAATAAAATAAATAATCGGCAGATCGGGGAAATTGTCTCGCAAATAGGAACCGATCGCCAAATTCGGGTCTTGGTAATCAATGAGAATCACCAGATCCGGAGGGTTTTGCTGTAAATATTGCTTCGCTTTGCGTTGAATCTTCAGAGTTTCCCAAATAAAAGGCAGAGATTCAATGATGCCAAATGAACCAATCGGCGCGGTATTGGCAATTAAAGTTGCCCCGGCTGCCTCCATGCGATCGCCCCCCAAAGCAACGATCTCTAAATCCTCTCCTCGTTGCTCTCCCTGACCCTTGAGGGCTTTAATTAAGAGGGATCCCTGTAAATCTCCGGAAACTTCACCCGTGCTGATGAAAATACGCATTGCGATCGGTAATTGGTAAGTGATAATTGACTAGGACTTACGCATTAACGGGCAAGATGCCCGCACTACTATATTCTCTCTTTATGGTAGTGGGAGCGCCTCGCTCCCTAACTGCATAAGTCCTATTGATAAAAATTCAGCGTTTTGCTTTTTGACTGCCTGGAATAGGACCCCGGCGATCGGAAGCCAGAGAAGCATTTAGGAAAGATCGTAAATGTGCCAAATAAGAATTATCTCCTAATAAATCCAATTCTTTGAGAGCCTCATTAAAAGAGCGATCCGAACGATAAAGCATCCGAAACGCCTTTTTCAATAAAGTCATCTCCTCTCCACTCAGTCCGCTTCGTTGTAAACCGATTAAATTCAGCGATCGCACCCGCCCAGGATTACCCTCAATTAACATATAGGGAGGAACATCGCGATCGATGCGACTCATGCCCCCCAACATCGCCATTGTGCCAACGCGAACAAATTGATGAATACCCAATACCCCACCAACAACCACCCTGGACTCAATCTCCACATGACCCGCTAAGGCCACATTATTAGCAATCACCACCTTATCGCCAATTTTGCAATTGTGGGCGACATGAGAATAAGCCATGATTAAATTATTGCTGCCAATAGTTGTCGCTTCTCCTTCCGCCGTTGCGCGGTTGATCGTGACATATTCCCGAATGCGATTGCCATCACCAATTTTGACCCAACTCAATCCCCCCTTGTATTTTAAATCTTGAGGTTCGAGTCCGATGGCAGCCCCCGGAAAGATATGATTGTCTACCCCAATTTCTGTCGGACCTTCAAGAACAACATGAGCGCCAATACGAGTTCCCGCCCCGATTTTCACGTTTTCGCCAATGATGGCATAGGGATCGACTCGAACCGTAGAATGCAGTTCGGCTTGAGGATGAATGACAGCACTCGGATGAATTAAAGTTTTCAAGAGAGTTACTCCGGCAAATTCAGCTTGCACCATTCAGGGATTAGTCTACCAAGGAAAACATCATTTCGCCTTCCGTGACTAACACCCCGTCTACTTCCGTGCGACCGTGCATTTTGCCAAAACGACCGCTTCGGATGCGGAGGAGTTCCACCGTCATGACGAGGCGATCGCCAGGAATGACCGGGCGACGAAAGCGAACTTTATCAATGCCGGCAAAGACAAATAAACGACCGCTATTGTCCATTTGTGTGAGAATTAGTCCCCCCACTTGAGCCATCGCTTCAACGATCAACACCCCAGGCATAATAGGACGAGTGGGAAAATGACCTTGAAAAAAGGGTTCGTTAATGCTGACATTTTTAATCCCCACCGCTTTTTTTTCCGGGACAAATTCGATAATGCGATCCACCAGAGCAAAGGGATAGCGGTGAGGTAGGAGGTTTTGAATTTCTTCGATCCCCATGACGATCTCTTCGGGTAATGGCTTCCCGTCGCCATCTCGATCGGTTTCCGGCATGGGGGGAATTTTGGGGGTTGTTTCAGTTGCTATTGTCATTATTCCTGCTCTTATTGCTTGAACTCCTAGCGCCGATAGGGTGGGGGTCAATGGGGGACAGTCGAGGCAACCTTACAGACACTGCGCGATCGCCCTCGCGAGACGGACGTGCAGATCATGGCTGGCCTTATAAGCCAAAAAATGTCCTCTCGGCCATTTTCCCAATAGGCTTAAATCCCCCACTAAATCTAAAAGTTTATGCCGTACTGGTTCATTTGCAAATCTTAAAGGTGGATTCAACCATTTTTCAGTATCGCAAACCAAGGCATTATCAAGGCTTCCCCCTTTTATCAGTCCTCCTTGACGCAGGCGCTCGATTTGGTCGGCAAAACCAAAAGTACGGGCAGGGGCGATCGCTTTAGCAAAATCTTCGACTTCGGGATTCCAACTGTACCATTGATTGCCAATGGGGGCATAAGAAAAATCGATGCCGTAGGTAAAACGAGTTTCGGCGGCGGGCATGGCAGTAACAAATGCGTCTCCTTCTTGTACGGAAATCGGTTCGCGAATTTCCACAAGATTGAGATTTGTCTTATTTGTCTTAACAGTTGTCTCAGGCGATAAGTCCCGAAAACCTGAAGCCGCGATCGCCTCCATCCAGTCTCGAGCCGATCCATCCAGCAAAGGAATTTCCCCCCCATCAACTTCAATGCAAGCATTATCAATGCCACTGGCTGCCAAAGCCGCCAGCAAATGTTCCACCGTGCGAATAGTTGCCCCTTCCCCTTCTAACTCTGTAGATAGGGTAGTTTGAGCCACAGAATGCAAACAAGCGGGAATTTTCGGTTGCTGGGGCAGATCCGTCCGCACAAAATAGCGTCCCGCCCCAGAAGGCGCGGGGAGAACTCGCACCGTCGTCTTATGACCCGAATGCAGCCCTATCCCCGATCGCACAAAAGATTCCCCAATTGTCCTTTCCATATCATTCAGCATTCAGCATTAATCTTTTCCCTAGAACCGTTGTCCAATACCAAAATGCAGGCGGCTATCGCCATTATCATTAAAGCCATAATCGACCCGAATCGGTCCGAGAGGAGATTGAATGCGAACCCCGACCCCATAACCAAAACCACTGCCTGGCTTACCTCGCACCCCAGCAGGATCTCCTGGAACATCATTGCCGGTGCCCAAATCGGTTCCGTAATCTAAAAATAATGCCCCCCCGACAAAAGATAAAATCGGGAAGCGATATTCCGCCGTAGCTTGAAAATAGGAACGACCGCTACCCACATCTCCTTCCGCAAACCCGCGCACGGAATTTGCGCCTCCCAAACTAAAGGCTTCATAAGGGGGCAAATCTCCGATAATGGTTCCCGCTTGAAGATTAAAGGCGAGGGTTTGGGGCGCATTGGCATCTTCGGTAAAGTTAATGAAATCCACTGGGAAGTAATGACTGTAACTCGCTCGCAAACGGTTGAATAAGATGGTTCCCGCACCAATGGGAATACTTTGATCCATGCCTAGGCGCAAGAGAGAACCTTCGGTGGGTTCCAGGGCGCTATTTCGCAAATCCCGAACTGCACCGAATTGCAGGAGGGCTAAAACATCGTGTCCCCCTGGAGAAAAGGAGAGTAAATTGCCGGAACTGTCAAATTGACTGAGATCCCCATCGGCATCTTGAATGGATATTCCTTGATACTGGAATCCGCCGGAAATCGTCCATTCGGGTTCAGTAAAGGGATCTGGAGAGAGAGGGCGACTGAAGGTAATGCCTCCCCCTGTGCGGACGACCCGAGGGCGATCGCTATTAGGCAGGCGAATTTCTGTGTCGCCCCCGTCAAAAATCAGAGAAATTGATTGTCGGCGAAAGGCATTCACAGTGTAAGACAAACGGTTGGGATCTGTGGCGATCCAAGGGTCAGTGAAGCTGAGATCGAATAAGATTTCCCGTTCTCCGATTTGTAATTCACTGGTGAGTTGCTGATTATTGCCGCCGACATTGCGCTGTTGATAGCTTACTGTCCCGAAGAAGCCTGTTGAGGAACTAATCCCGGCACCGGCTGCGATCGAGCCAGTATTACTCTCTTCTACATCAACATTGACAATGACTTGGGAAGGATTCGTGCCAGGAGAAAAAGATAAACGCGCATCTTTAAAGAGTCCCAAGCCAAAGATCCTCTGGAGATCGGCTTGAGCGGTTTCTCGTTTAAATACGGTACCCGGTGCAAGCTGCATTTCTCGGGTGACGATGAAGGGGCGGGTTACACCGTCTACTTCTTCTTGGTCTTCTGTAAAAAAGCGAACCTGAACATCTTCGATAATTCCTTCAGCAATGACCAGGGTAACAACACCATCATCACTAACGTTGGGACTGTCCAGGACTTGAGCGAGATCGTAGCCGTTTTCTTGATACCACTCGTTTAACCTGATAATTCCTTCTTGTAAGTTGCGGAGATTGAGGGTTTCCCCGTATCCCTCTTCAAAAATTTCGTCGATCGCCTCTTGAGCAATTGCCGGTTCGTTCACACCTTGGGGAAGATTGCGGACAACAACGCGACTTAAAACAGGGTTAACTTCTACTCGAAAGGAAATTCGCACCCCTAATGGCGTATCTTCGGGGGATTGGGTGACATTGGCAAAGAATCCTGTCGCAAAAATGGCGTTGACATCTTCTTGTAATTGCCCTCGGGTGGTTGTTCTTCCTGGTTGGGTGCTAATGGTGTTATAAACGAGTTCTTCCAGTTCTGGGGTTAATCCTCTGCCCTCTACGGTCACTTCTGAAACGAGGACTTGCGGTTCGGCTTCGCTTGGTGGTGCCGTGGGAATCTCATTTTCTAAAGGAGAATCTACGGGAAAGTCTGGTGTTGCTTGGGTGAGTTCTTCCCCTTCCAAAGCAGAGTCTGGCAGTGCTTGAACTAATTCGCGATCGCCGATCGCCTCTGACGGAGAAAGTGACTGAGAAATTTCGGGAAATAAGGAAAGCGCTGGCATTTCTGAGGTTTGCGCTTCAACTAAGTTAGTTAGCCCTGGGATTGGTGCGGGGATAGCTTCAATTGCTTCAGTTTCAAGGATTTCAATACTTTTAATTTCCCAAGTTTGCTCCGATGCTTGGAAAAATTCTGGACTTTTCAGGAGAATGGATTCATTTTCCGATATTGTTGCCAGTGCCTCGGGCAATCTTTCTGCTTCGCGATCGCCAATAGAGATAATGAATTTTTCTTGAGTTTTGTTGAAAGGCAAACTCGCATCAGGCTCAATGGTATTGTCAGTAGCGTACATTGAGGCTTCTTCGGTGAAAGCAGTTCTCTCTTGGGCAACTTGATCGGCGATCGCCAGAGCGGAATCTGCTGTACTCAGGGTTGTTGAAGCAGTCAAGACAACGATAGGAACGAGTGATAGGCGCATTTTTTTAGTTCGGTTTAACACTTCTACACACCAATTTAATTATGTTTTTAAGATGTTTTATGCAGGATGGCGATTATGAATTCTGAGGGGAGGAGGCCATTTTCAGAACTCTTTCCCGCAGAGCTTGATAAGCTGATTCAACTTGCCCGAGATCTTGACGAAAACGATCTTTATCCATCACCCGTTTTTGGGGATCGCTTTCGGCAGTATCCCATAAGCGACAGGTATCGGGACTAATTTCGTCGGCAAGACGAATTTGGTTTTGGGCATCCAAGCCAAATTCGAGTTTGAAATCAACCAACGTAATTCCACAACCTTCAAAAAACGTTGTCAGATATTGATTAATTTGTAAAGCACGGGTGTGCATTTCCTCGACTTGCACAGGAGTAGCAAGTTCCATTAAGAATAGGCGATCGCGGGTCAACAAGGGATCGCCAAGGGCATCATTTTTATAGTAAAACTCAACCAGGGGATTCTCGAGCGGTTTACCCAGAGGCAATCCCGTTTGCTTGCATAAACTGCCGGCTGCTTTATTTCGCACCACGACTTCCAAGGGGAAAATTTTGACCGATCGCACTCGCATCCAATCTGGTGCCGTTTGCTCGAGGTAATGGGTGGGGATACCTTGCTCTTCGAGATACTGAAACAGTGCGGCTGAAACGGTACAGTTGACCTCTCCTTTCCCTTGAATGGTGCCTCGTTTTTGCGCGTTGAAAGCGGTTGCATCATCTTTAAAGTAAGCAAGCAAACTATCTATATCCTCTGTGGTATAGATAATTTTTGCTTTACCCTCGTACAATTTTTGCGGTTGGGACATGGAAGAATCGGTAATCGGTAATCGGTAATCAACTTACTAATTTACCTGAAGTTGCGAGACTGCGCTCAAGGACGCGAGATATACTGAGTAAATAACCAACAAGTCGTACATACTAAATTTCATGAACGTGGGTAGAATTTTGGCGATCGCAGGGAATGGGTTTCGCGAAACTCTGCGCGATCGCGTTCTTTATTTCCTTGGCATTTTTGCTTTATTTCTCGGCATTGCCAAGAGATGGCTGCCGGAAGTTGCGGCAGCGACGGAGACGAAAATGTTTATTGATTTAGGGTTAGGGACGATCGCCGGATGCAGTGCGATCGCGGCTATTTTTGTTGCAACAAACTTGATTAACAAGGAAATTGAGAAGCGCACCCTATTAACAATCTTGTCTAAACCTGTCAGTCGCGCTGAATTTATTGTGGGTAAACATTTGGGACTGTGGGGGATTATCGGCGCGATCGCCTGGATGATGAGTATTGTCTATTGGGTCATGTTGGCAGGCGATCGCCATGATTTCCTTTTGGTTAATTTTCTCATCATCCTCGCCTTTTTGTTTTTAGAACTTGGGGTTTTGATTGCTGCGGCTTTGATGTTCGGTACATTTACTAATTCTTTAGTTGCGGTGATGCTTTCTCTAGGGGTTTACTTAATGGGACACGGCAGTAAAGATTTGGTGGCACTGGGAAAGCTCAGTGAAAATGCTCAAATTGAGTCGATCTCAAAAAATCTCTATCTCATTCTGCCCGATTTGTCAAGATTAAATTTCAGAAATGAAGCGGTTTATAACTTACTGCCTCCAGCGTCGGAACTTTTGACAGATGCACTTTATGCTTTAGTTTATATGATTCTCTTTTTAGCGATCGCCATCCTGATTTTTTCTCGCCGTCAGTTTTAATTTCAGAGTTTCTCTCATCCCGACTTCCCTCAAATTTTGTGAATTATCATTCCCATAGCTTTATTAATAAAAATATCGATTTATTGCATGATTTTCTCAATATAAATCGTTGTTTTATTGCGCTTCCCGATCGCAATAAAAATCTTATTATTCGCTATGCTTCAACCCAAACCCTCCAGCAAGAATTGTGCTTAAATCCTTGTTATTTATCGGCAGAATCTCATTCTCCCGATTGCCATATCATCGCTTCTTATTATCGGGAAAATGTTACTGAGAGTGCCAATTTTTTAACCGCAGATTTTGTAACATTAGAAATTCCCTTGCACTATCAAAACCGTGATTTAGGAATCTTGGTTTTGCAAGATTGCGATCGCCAATCCCCTTGGAGTCAACAAGAAATCAAAATTGCCGAGACTATTGCGGAGAATTGCGCCTTGGCTTTATACCAAGAACAAATTGAGGTAGAATTACAACAACAAAAAGAAATTGCCCGCGAATTGGTGCAAAAAAATCAACAAAAAAATGAAAATTTTTCGATGATGAGTCACGATTTGCGATCGCCTTTAACTGGAATTGTTGGTTTATCTCAAATGCTAGTCGATTGCATTTACGGCGATCTCAACCCAAAGCAAATGGAATATATTCGCGCGATCGCCTCATCTTCAAAGCATTTGCTCAACCTGATTAACGATTTATTAGATTTGGCAAAAATTGAAGCCAATCGAGAAGAATTATACTTAGAAACCCTCTCAATCGAAGAAGTTTGCTTGGCTTCCATCTCGATGATTAAACAGCTTGCCAATGCCAGAGGATTAGAATTAAAATTAGAAATTGCCCCAGATATTTCTACCTGTATGGCTGACCAACATCGTCTCAAACGAATCTTAGTTAATTTACTCTCAAATGCGATCAAATTTACAGAATCTGGTTCAATTCTACTCAAGGTCGATCGCACCCGCGATCGAGGGGAATCTCTCCTCTTAAAATTTTCCGTCATTGATACAGGAATTGGCATTGCAGCAGCAGATATCGAGAAGCTATTTCAGCCTTTTACTCAAATTCAAAATCGCCTTCAGCGTCGGCAAAAAGGAACGGGTTTAGGGTTAGCATTATCGAAGAAACTTGCTCAACTCCACGGAGGAGATTTGAGTGTAACTTCAGAGCTAGAAAAAGGAAGTTGTTTTACTTTATATCTACCGCTTGGGGAGTGATTAGTGGGGAGTGATTAGTGGGGAGTGGTTAGTGGGGAGTGGGTAGTGGGGAGTGATTAGTGGTGAGTGGTTAGTGGGGATTGGTTAGTGGG
>NZ_JACSWA010000355.1 GCF_016888125.1 Spirulina sp. CCY15215 | reverse complement strand
TAGGGAGCGAGACGCTCCCACTACGATAATATTCAATAATTACAGTAGTGCGGGCATCTTGCCCGCTTGTTATACCCATTAACCGGATTTGATATAAATATGTTGAAATTGACTGACTTTTCTTCCACCCACATTTACAATTAGACTACATTTACAGAGATCGAAATGACAACTTACAGAATTGATTTAGAGGGTAATATCTTAAAGATTGGGTTTGGCGATCCTGCCCAAAACGATCGCATTGTCCAAGATGCCTCAACTCGATTGGATGAGTTGGTGCAATCAGGGACTTTAGTGGGAGGCACCTTGCTCAAAGTCAATGGACCAGGTTCCCTCCCCGTTGCTTTTGTTATCGCTCACAAAGTTGGTCATTTGTATGGGGCGATCGCGGTTTTCGATCCCAAACTGGGAGGGAAATATGTGGTCTGCATCACTCATAATCCCGATTATAAATTAGGCGATTTAGTCGATTGAGGTTTATATGGTACAATATCCTATTAAAGTTGTTCTTTGCGGTTCTCCTCACACGGGTAAATCTTGTCTGAGAGAAGGTTTAAAGCAGTCTCTCATGGAGTTACATCGCGAAAAGGAAATCCCCTATCCCCTCGTCCTCACAGCCTGTCCTGATGGCGAAGGAGCTTGGTATTCCGAGGCCGTGCGTGCCGATCCGGAACTAGCACGGCAATTAAAAGAGGACTATAAAGCGAAGTTTACGCTTGAGTTTGCGATCGAAAAAGCCAAACAAGTACAAAAACTATCTCACCCACTCAACATTATTGATATTGGTGGAAAAATTGATGACAAAAATCGGCGGATTGTCGCTTCGGCAACTCATGCGATCGTTCTTTTTAGTGATATCAGTCAATTGGGTGATTGGAAAGATTTTTGCGAGGATCTGAATTTACAGATTGTTGCTCTACTGCACAGCGATTATGAGGGGAAATGCGATCGAATTGACGCGGAAAGACCGATTTTAAAGGGTAGCGTGCATCATTTAGAACGGGGTGTGGATGTTTCTTCTCGTCCTACTATACAGGCGATCGCGGCATTGCTGGTCGATCTCTGGCAAGCAGGACAAGAGCAGGGAAGGAATGGGGTGCGCGATCGGGTTTTGAGTATTGTGGATTGAGTTTTTCTTGCAATTTTTATTGGAGCTTATCATTATGGCAAATTTAGAAAAGTATAAAGTCGATCATCTCTTTTTGTTGATTGGGGAAAATCCATTACCAAACTATGTAGCTGCAAAATTATTACTCAACAAAGGTGGATTTCTCTATCTCGTTCATACGAGTGGAACTAAAGCACAAGCGATACGATTACGGAAGATTTTAGATCGCGAAATAGAAGACTGTCAACCTTCTCAATTGATATCTCTTGAAAACTATGAGTCTGATGCTTACCAGATTCAAAGGAAAATACTAAAACAAGTTGAGAGATTAGAACAGGGAATAATTGGCATGAATTACACGGGAGGAACAAAAGCAATGGCAGTTCATGCTTACCGTGCCATATTACAGGAAACCCAAAATAAAAGACAAGAAGCAATTTTTAGTTATCTCGATCCTCGGCGACTGGAGATGTGTATAGATCGCGAAGATGGCGATCGTATAGCTATACCAATTCGTTCCCAAGATATTGCAATTAAGCTGGAAACAATTTTTGAACTTCACGGTCGTCAATTCAAGAAAGATAAAAAATCAGAAGAAATCAAGCCTAATAAAATTCCTATTTTACCAAATTTAGCAAAACAACTTGCAACAGTAAATCAAGATGAAGCTAAATCAACGATTTGGTTTCACTGGTTAATATCGATTTTCTGTGAGGGGAATGGAGATCGCAATCAATCGGCAAGAAAACCCCCTAAACCAAATGGAAAACGAGGCAACTGGAAATCAAAAACAGCACTTGAACAATTGTCATTTCCAACAAATGATTTACCCAAAGAGATCGTAGAAGAATTTTCTAAACACAGTTTTCTGGACAAAAATGAAAATCTTTCACTTAAGCAGATCAAAGAATCAGGATGCTTTGATAATATTCAAGATTTCTGTGAATGGCTTGATGGTTTATGGCTTGAATATCATCTTCTCCAAAAAATTGAATCAATAGCATCTAAGGTAGGAATTATTGACTATGGAATGGACTTTAATATAGATTTAGCTGGAACTGAACAAGGCTTTCAATTTGATTTAGCTTTTACCTATGGTTATCAAATTTTCGCAATTTCTTGTACAACTTCTGATGATCGTAGTTTGTGCAAGTCAAAATTATTTGAAGCCTATTTAAGAGCGCAACAAATGGGTGGTAGTGAGGCACGAGTTGCACTCTTGTGTTTTGCGAAAGATATAGAAGGGATAAAAGCAGAAATTATCGATCTCCTATCAGACAAACAAATTAAAATTTTTGGACGAGAACATCTCGATTCTTTAGATCATGAAATTTTTGAATGGTTACAAGAAAATGATGCGGAGTTAAATCAATGAAACTGACAGTTACAATTCTTGATACAACGGGCATTCAAAACTACATTTTTAGTAGTAATCGCCTACGGGAAAATATTGGAGCATCTTATCTACTTTCACAAGCAACAGATGCTTGGGTAAAAGACATATTAAACGAAATGGGAGTTTCCAATCCAAAAGCAACAATTAATAGCTCTGGTCAAAATGCAGAACTTATTTATGCAGGAGGAGGAAATACTGTTTTACTGTTTAAGTCTCCTCAGTTAGCTATTGAGTTTACAAAAAAATTGAGCTTAAAAATATTACAAAAAGCTCCCGGTATCAATTTAGTTGTAGCTCATCGAGAAATTGAGTGGGACAAAGATTTACTTTATAAAACCGTACAAGATCTGATGGCAAATGACTTAGATAAGAAAAAGCGATCGCGTATTCCTTCTTCACCATTACTCGGTCTTGGAGTTACTCGATCTTGTAATTCAACTCAATTGGTTGCTATCGATACAAGTAAATCTCATCATTCTCCCGCAGATTATCCCATTTCTAGAGAAATTGTAGCAAAACTAGATGCTGTGCAATTAGCTAATAAGCATCTAGAAAAAACAATCTTCGATCCTGAAAAACCGAATAAATGGAAGATACCGCTTGATTTTGATGATTTTGGTCGATCGCGAGGAGAAAGCAGCTATCTTGCTATCGTTCATATTGATGGGAATAGTATGGGAAATCGCTTTAAAGAACAGGGAAAAGATAAAAGCGATCGAGACTATATTACCGCGATGCGGGAACTATCTGAAAGCGTTCAAGAAGCTGGTGAGAATGCTTTAAAACAAATTATCCAAGACTTAATTACCTCTTGGGATTTTCTGAAAGAACAATTTGATTTACCCAATCGGCAATTATTGCCATTTCGTCCTCTAGTATATGGTGGAGATGATGTTACCTTTGTTTGTGATGGTCGTTTGGGTTTAACGCTTGCGGCTCGTTACTTACAAGTATTTG
>NZ_JACSWA010000354.1 GCF_016888125.1 Spirulina sp. CCY15215 | reverse complement strand
AGAAAAAACGGGAGATTGATAGCCCCGTCTCTTTAGAGCGGGGTAGAAAATCGACACGGCGAATTTATTCGCCTATGTCTTATCTTGGTTAATCAATTGTAGCAAAAGATTGATAATCTGACAATTTTTTGCTATTGTTTAAGAAGGAGGTAAAAGTTAATGTATGGATGTCAACAAAACTTAATTAAGAAACCTAAATACCACCCTTTTTTAGAGTACCTTTGCAGAACCGCAAACAAGCTCATTAATTGCGGCATCTATCTCGCTCGTCAATATTACTTTAAGTGCAATTACATTGTCGGAAAATATGACCTTGAAAAACAACTCAAAACCAATCAAAACTTTAAATTTTTGTTTGCCCAAGCTGCCCAACAAACCTTAAGAGGAGTCGCCGAATCTTTCAAGTCTTATAAGGAACTTTCTAGGAAGTTCAAAGAAGGCGAGTTAGAAAACCGTCCCCG
>NZ_JACSWA010000353.1 GCF_016888125.1 Spirulina sp. CCY15215 | reverse complement strand
GTTGTTTAGTTAGATACAGTAATTGTCCTGTTAAAAGTGCAATACAAAAGCACCCTAATTAAACAACTCCAAGGCGATAACGAGACTAATATAAAGCTGTCCTATAAGGACGGGGTTTCTACCCGTTTTTCTGATGACTGAAAAAAGTATTTGGAAATCAAGCCCTAGCCAAACAGATCGATATCAAGCAATAATTCCGTGTCGCATACGGGCAATTTTGGATTGGGTATATCTCAGTATTATAACCCTAGGTTCGTCGTTGGGCTTCATTTCTAGAGAGTCAGTAAAGTGTAATAACTATGAAGAAGAACTAATCGTAGATCAGTTCTTAAGTCTTCTCTCTCAGGATATTCAAGAAAATCCTCAAAATGTTCAAATGATCGATGCAAAGTTAGTGAAGCACATTCAATCATTAGTTGCCGATGCTAACATCGATCTAAATGCACCATTATCTGAAGAGGATGAATAGATTTGTCTGAGAACTGTTCGTTAGAGATTAATGAATGGAATATTTTTGCTCATCCTCTTTTCCTCGAACAATTGGAAGAACTTCTGATACGAGTAAAAAATTTACGCGAGAAATATCCCGATCGCTACCAAAATAAAAATGATTTCAAACGTTTAGCAGCTATTGCTAAATTAGCATTTGAAATCATCCCTCAAGATCCGACAGATAGTAAATATCGTCAAGGTAACACTCTAGGAAAAGATTACAAGCATTGGTTTCGCGCAAAATTCTTTCAGCAGTACCGATTGTTTTTTCGATATCACCAAGAAAGTAAAATTATTGTTTTTGTTTGGGTTAATGACGAAAATACTAAACGCGCTTATGGGAGTAAAACTGATGCGTATCAAGTCTTTAGAAAAATGATTAAGAATGACAATCCTCCCGATGATTGGGACATACTTCTCAGAGAAGCTAAATCGCAAAGCGATCGCTTAGAAAAGTTATCGGGAGACATAGCCGAATCAAGAATTAGACAAGATGAAAAATAAAGTCAATTTTCAATTTTCCGAGCATAACTTTCCACAGTATTATATAATAGCATAGCAACAGTCATCGGTCCAACTCCTCCCGGTACAGGTGTAATAAATTCTGCTATTTCTTTAACATTTTCAAAGTCAACATCCCCCACCAAACGCGATTTTTCTGTCTCTTCATCAACAACGCGATTAATCCCAACATCAACAACGATCGCCTCATTCTTGACCATATCTCGCGTTAACAAATTTGGTCTTCCCACAGCAGCAACAACAATATCAGCATTGCGAGTAATACTTGCTAAATCTTGCGTGCGAGAATGAGCAATAGTAACCGTTGCATCTTTAGCTAACATCATTAATGCAAGAGGTTTTCCCACTAAAATACTGCGTCCAATAATAACAACATTTTTGCCCTTTAATTCGATATTATATTCTTGTAAAAGACGCATCACCCCCGCAGGAGTGCAACTTTGCAAACCCGCTTCTCCTCGTAGCAAATGCCCCAAATTAACGGGGTGCAAACCATCTGCATCCTTATCGGGATCGATCGCGTGTAATAATGCTACAGAATCTAGGCGATCGGGGAGAGGAAGTTGTACTAAAATACCATCAACCCGTTCATCTTCATTCAATTGCTGAATAACTTGCGTTAATTCTGCTTGAGAAATTTGTACAGGAAAATGTCTCCCAAAAGAAGCCATGCCAATTTTCTTACAAGCACGTTCTTTATTGCGAACATAAGCAGCACTTGCAGGATTATCTCCTACCATAAGAACCGCTAAACCAGGGGGGCGATCGCACTTAGATTGTAATTCTTCAATACGAGTTTTTAATTCTGTTTGAATTTTTTTCGCAAGGGTTTTACCATCAAGAATAATCGGCATTTTTGGTTAGGGGTTTGGAAACCAAACCCGTACAGGGGTTTGAATTTTAGGAGGAAATCGTGGTTAAATTAAAAAGTTTTGTTTTTCCTTTATTATTGCTGGGTTTAACCGGCTGTAATGCCGTCGGGACAAACCAGATCGATCGCCTAACCCCGCAGTCAGCAGGTAAAATTATATCCGTTAGCGGAGAAGCGATCGCCCAGGCACCCTTTCTCGATCGCGGTGCCTACCAACTGGAAAACAAACGCGGGCAAATTTGGGTCATGAGTAACCAAACCTTGCCCGCGATCGGGGCGATCGTTAAAGTTCGGGGTCGAGTGGAATACAAAAGCATCCCCCTCGACGGTCAGGAATTCGGAGAAATTTACCTCCAAGAACTAGAAAGAGACGAATAAAAAGACAATTATTCATCCTTGAGTAACGCCAAAATCTGATTGGCAACATTCATGCTTTCCTCATAGAGAACTTCCCGTCCCCAGCGTTGTAACTGCTGCCCGAGTAGCTGCTCTGTCTTTTGATCCGCAAGAGAACTCACTTGATTGACCCGACAATTTTGAGCGCCGCCACTAGCCTCCATTCGCATACAACCCGTCGTTTCCGAACATAAAACCGTACAACAATCAGCGTTGTGATTAGTAGAATTTAATTTCAAACTCACTAAATCACCGGGAATATCTCCCCAATCTGCCGTAGGAATCCCCGCCAATTCTGCTTCAATTTCCCGGTGTTCTTGTCCGAGAAACTTAACCCGGCGAATATCGTAATCTCCGCCTTCGTATTCATAGGCGATCGGCTGCCATTGTAAGCGACTGGCCAACCATCCCAGATAGAGTAAGGCTTGAGAAGGATTGCCCTTTTCATAATCCACCACAACGCGATCGATCTCCCAAATGTCCGCCCGACGTTCTGGAGGATCGAAGGCTTCAGCAGATAACTCTTGCCAGGCAGAAATCCGTCGCCAATTGAGGTCCGCGATCGCCACATCCTTCTTAATCAAATTGCCAACATGATTCATATCCTTTTCCGGACGGCTAAAGGTACTCGAATCGACGATAACGTTATCGCAAATATCCGCCAAACGATTGAAGAGGGGAAATCTGGGTCGTGGCGTGGCCTTCCACCAGAGAAACTTCGGTAAATCGGGAATGAGAAGTGCCTCAATTACCCCGCTAATGCGCTCTAACGCATCTGCCGTTCCGCTTAGGGTGATATACTCGCAACAGACCAAAGTGCTGCCTCCTCGCTTCTGAATAGGGCAGTAGGCTGAAACTTGAACCGATATGCCCTTGTCTTCTCCGAGAATCGGACAAATGGTGACAATACGACAGGGATTAGAAGCTGCGATCGCATCGGCGAGTCCGGCACCTTCAGAGTCAGGAGAGTACTGAAGTGCCGTTCGCAAATTTTCTGGGGTTTGCTTATCGATATCCGTGAGTTTCTGGAACTCCTGTTGCAAGCGTTCTGCTAAAACAGCATCATTTTTCCCTGTAATGCTTAACCCGTAGGCTTTTTGGGCGGCTTTAATTGCCGATTCCGTCCGCGCCCCAGCAATACCATCAATCGGTCCGGTATAAAATCCCAAAGCCGATAAATATTGTTGCGTACCATCGGGTTCGTAGACCACAAAACTAAACGTTGTCGCCCGAGTTGCGGCGGGTCCGTCTTCGCCAGTTCCGTAACTTTGCCAAATCTCTTGCAAGGACGCTTCAATATCATCAATCGATACATCCTTCGGGGCTTGCAAGGAAACTAAAGGAGGCGCTTCTGTAGCCATGTTTAATAGTTGATAGTTGATAGTTGATAGTTGATAGTTGGGGATGGATGTAGGGACGTAGCAGGCTACGTCCCTACATACCTATGATCTGCGTTCCTACAATCTGCGCCAGCGACGGCCATCGCGGTTGATGAAAAATTCCGCCTCCGTTGGCTGCCATGTTCCCGCTTCATATTGCGGCACCGTACTGGGGTCGGCGGGGGCATCCCAAGCGCTTAAAGCAGGCGTAACCACCCGCCAGGCTTCTTCCACTTCATCGGCGCGGGTGAAGAGAGTTTGATCCCCTAACATACAATCCAATAAGAGGCGATTGTAAGCGTCTGCTGTTGCCATACCAAAAGACGAACCGTAACTAAAGTCCATATCCACCGATCGCGTCCGCAAGTTCGCCCCTGGCATTTTGGCTTCAAAACGTAGAGAAATCCCCTCATTCGGTTGAATTCTCATGGTGAGAACGTTAGGGCTGGTTTGCTGTGCCGCAGACTGGAAGATGAGTAAGGGAACTTCTTTAAATTGGATGGCAATTTCAGTGACTTTTTTAGGTAATCGCTTCCCCGTTCGCAGATAAAAGGGAACCCCATTCCAGCGCCAGTTATCCACCTCCAATTTCATGGCCACAAAGGTCGGTGTGGTGGATTCGGGGTTAACATTGGCTTCTTGGCGATAACCGGGGACGGGTTTACCCTTCATCCAACCCTCAGAATACTGTCCGCGAATGGCCGAACGATCTAAATTGTGGGTATCTGCCAGGCGAGTTGCTTGCAAAATTTTCACCTTTTCGTTACGAATGCTATCCGCATCGAGGGAGTTTGGCGCTTCCATTGCGGTAATGGCAAACAATTGCAGGAGGTGATTCTGCACCATATCCCGCAAGGCACCAGAGGTTTCGTAATATCCTGCCCGATCTTCGACTCCCACGGTTTCGGCGACGGTGATTTGGACGTGATCGACAAACTGCCGATTCCAGAGGGGTTCAAATATGGCATTGGCAAAACGAAAGACCAAAATATTCTGGACGGTTTCTTTGCCGAGGTAATGGTCAATCCGATAAACTTGTTCTTCGTGACAAACTTGTTGAACGACTCGGTTTAAAGATTTGGCACTTCCTAAATCTTTCCCAAAAGGTTTCTCGATTACAACGCGATGCTTGACGGGATCGCTTATCATTCCAGCCGCCCCAAGATTTCTTAAACCGGGTTTGAAGAATTGCGGCGACACTGATAAATAGAAAACGCGATTGCCTCGCGTTCCTCTTTCTCCATCCAATTCAGCCAAGAATGCTTTTAATTTTTCATAACTTTCGGGTTGATCCATATTACCGGAACAGTAGTATAAACCTTTGGCAAATTCATTCCAGAATTCTTTGCCACCCAAACCACCGCCAAATTCTTCAATGCCTTTCCGCATATGTTCGCGGAAGTAATCGTGACTCCAATCTCGACGGGCAAAACCAACAATGGTAAGTTCTGGGGGGAGTCGGCGTTCTTGTTTGAGTCGGTAAATGGAAGGGACGAGTTTGCGTTGGGTCAGGTCGCCGGATGCCCCAAAAATGGTGATAACTAGCGGTTCGGCGGTGCGTTCTTGTTGCAGCCCCATGCGGAGGGGATTTTCGAGTAGTGTTACCATGTTTCAATTATCAATTATGCGGTTATCGATCCCCCCCAGCCCCCCTTAATAAGGGGGGTGTAGGAATTTCCTTAATAAGGGGGGTGTAGGAATTTCCTTAATAAGGGGGGTGTAGGAATTTCGCGATTTAAACGGCAGCCAATTGCTTGACTTTCGTTTCGAGGGAAGCCATGAGGGAATCAAAGGGTTTGATGAATTTGTCGATTCCTTCTTCGAGAAGTTCAGCCATGACTTCATCAAGGTCGATCGCCACATCAGAATCTTTGAGGGTTTCGATATATTTGTAAGTGGTATCGAGGTCGGATTCAATGCGGTTGGCGGGATCGCAGCGATCGGCGCAGGCTTCGATGGTGTCGGGAGGAAGGGTATTGACGGTATTTTCCCCAACTAACCCGTCAACATACATGACATCGCTGTAATCGGGGTTTTTGGTGCCGGTACTGGCCCAGAGGAGGCGTTGAATGGTGGCACCCTTGGCGGACAATGCTTGCCAGCGATCGCCTGCGTGAATCTTTTTGTACTCTTGATAAGCAACTTTGGCATTGGCGATCGCAATTTTGCCTTTGAGGGCGATCAATTTCCCGGCTGTATCCTCGCTAACCCCTTCTTTGAGTTTGGCATCCAGCATTTTATCGATTTTCACATCGATACGGCTGAGAAAGAAGCTGGCAACGGAGGCAATTTTACTGATATCTTTACCTTCAGAAACCCGTTTTTCCAAACCCCGAATATACGCCCAAACCGTATCGATATAGCTTTGGACAGAAAAAAGCAGGGTGACATTAACATTAATACCTTCCGCAATGACGGCTTCAACGGCGGGCAATCCTTCCGAAGTACCGGGGATTTTAATCATGACGTTTCCCCGACCGATCGCCTTGTAATAACGAATCGCTTCTTTAATGGTACTTTCGGTATCTTTAGCCATAGTGGGAGGAACTTCAATGCTGACATAGCCATCGAGTCCTTTTGTTTCCTCATAGACGGGTTTTAAAACATCGCAAGCATTGCGAATATCGTCAAATATGAGGGATTCGTAAATTTCCAGGGTAGATTTCCCCGCTTTAATTCCGGCTGCGATATCTGCATCGTAAATCTTGTTCCCCGCGATCGCCTTCTCAAAAATCGCTGGGTTAGAGGTAATACCGAGAATTCCCCTCGTCCCCATCAGTTCTTTGAGTTGTCCGGATTCAATTAAATCTCGACTTAAATTATCCATCCAAATACTTTGATGGAATTCTTCTTCAATTTGCAAGATAGGATTAGCGACTGTCATAAAATTAAACTCCTGATTATTGATTATTTGAGATAACAAGTAATGAGTAATAAGTAATGAGTAATGAAGCGAGAGTCTGTATATTTCATCACTCATCCCTTATTATTCAGCCTGCATTCTTTTTTTACTGCACCGCGATCGGTTCTGTTTCCTCCCGTTTGGTACGGTCTTGAATAAATGATTCCACCAAATTTACATCTTCTGTCGAACCGATAATTAAAGGGGTTCGCTGATGCAGCTTTTGGGGAATGAAATCTAAAATATCTTCACGACCCGTACTAGCACGGCCTCCCGCTTGTTCCATCAAAAAAGCTAAAGGTGCGGTTTCATAAAGTAAGCGCAATTTTCCCTCTGGTTTTTTGACGGTACCGGGATAGAGGAAAACACCTCCTTGTAAAAGAATGCGGTGAAAATCTCCCACCAAAGCCCCACTATAGCGAGCCGTATAGCCCTCATGACGATGGACGTAACGGTTATAGTCTCGAATCGATTCCTCCCATTGCCAGAAATTTCCTTCATTGACGCTGTAGACGGGACCATGTTCGGGAATTTTAATATTTTCTTCAGCTAAAATAAATTCTCCTAAACTGGGATCGAGAATGAAGGAATGAACGCCATTGCCCACGGAGTAGACTAAAACTGTTGAGGGTCCATAAAGGATATAACCCGCAGCGAGTTGCTTATGTCCGTCTTGGAGCAAATCTTGTGCTTTTCCGTCTAGATCGTCCCCTTCCTGCTGGCGAATGGAGAAAATTGACCCGACATTCAAATTAATATCAACGTTAGAAGAACCATCAATGGGGTCATAGAGTAAGGTATAACGACCGATGGGGCAGTTTTCGGGGATATAGTAGGGGTCTTCCATCTCTTCCGAAGCAAGGCGACAAACTAAGCCACTTTGCTTGAAAACCGAGATAAAAACCTCATTAGCGTACAAGTCCATGCGCTTAACGGATTCTCCTTGTACGTTGGTTTCTCCTGTAAATCCCAACGCATCCGCCATTAAACCCGCCCGACTCAAGCGCTTGGCAATGAGCTTGCCCGCTAAGGCAATGCGGTTCATAATGGCGCTAATGTCCTGCGCCTCGGGAGATAGGAGGGAGGAGGCTTTTAGGGTTTTAACGGTTTGTTGAAGAACGTGGCGAGAAAGGGTGGTACAATCCCGGTCTAAGGTTAGTTCATGAGTTAAGGTCTGCTCTGAATTTCCCATAATGTCTTTTGAGTTTCCTCTTGAATTTTCTCTTTTTTTGTGAGTTGAATAGAGGAGAGCAGCCTTAATATTGGGTTTTAGGAACTAGCGTCTAGCAATGATTAGTGCTGCGATCGCAATTTGTGCATCGTACTCAACGATATCCGACAAGAAGCTCTCCCTATATTCTTAATGATAGGGATGCTTTTCGAGAACGACGGAGAACTTTACACTCTTTCAAGATTAAGTGTTGATTTGGCTCATTCGATTTCAATAGATTGAGGCTGGCTATCCGCGCGATCGCTGCCATTGCCTGTGACTGTCGTTCCCGTTTGCTTCTCTAACCAGCTTTTCAGAGGGTCTTCGTTCAGGTTAAGATGCAATGCCCCAGTCAGGAATCCTCCAGCAAAGGCAATGGGATTGTGTAGTAATTCTTTACCGATCGGTAAGAGTTCTTCAAAAAACATAGGAAATCTCCACAAAAATTTATATTTCGTAATTATCCTAGCTCTACTTCGGGATTTTAGCGCATTGAGAAGCAGAGAAAATGCTCCCAAAGGCAGAAAAAACCGTTAAGCAGCAGTCAAGGCAAGGAAACTTAAAGATTGGGACACTCCTATGCGACAATGATAAAGGCGATCGACCGATGGAAGCAGAAACCCCTAGAAACTGCCCGAAGGCGATCGCGTTAATCCCCCCATTAGAAAAGCCCCCATTAAAAAACCTTAAGAGAGGAGAACCGAAAATTTTATGAAAGTTGGCGATCGCGTGCGAGTTAAGGAATCGATTACGGTTTACCATCATCCCCAACATAGAAAAGAACCCTTCGATCTCAAGGGAATGGAGGGAGAAATTACGGCAATTATTCAAGAATGGCAAGGTAGACCTGTTAGTGCTAATTTGCCTATTCAAGTCAGATTTGACAAGAAATTTCGTTCTCATTTTCGCGAGAATGAAGTAGAAGTCATTTAAAAGTGATTCCAAAAAACTTTGAAGAAATAATATTAAACCCTCCCAATTTGTGAACTGCCTTGGTAAAGTAATATCCAGATAGATTGATTACAATCTCACGATGCAAAAGTTGGTGAGGGAAATGAATATTGTCATTGATTGGATCAAACAACTGGGAATCTCTTACGAGTCCGTTTTTGGATTGCTTAAGAATCCTCGTCCTTTAGCGAAGCGCAGGACGGGGAGCAGTCAAATGAGGAAAAAGGTAACGAGAGCCAGTAAAATCTTTATTTGGATAATAAATTATTGAGGAGGTTCTAGTGCAATCTCTTCTGCTATTTTGAGAGCAAGTTGCTTAAAGTCTTGGTAAACATTCTGTACGGCTTTAAAATGAGCGCCAAGGGCTCCATCGGCTGCTTTTAGATGGAAGATAGGTTTACGCGCTTCTTGAGCCAATGCCATCAAACTTTGATAGTGTTTGAGGAGAGCAAAGCAGTGAGGATCGTCAGTGACAGATGTTGGATAATTTTCTGGAGATTTTTTATTTAAAATTTCGTCACTGTAAACTTGAGGAATACGAGAAATCCAGCGTTGATAGGCTTTAACAGGACGATCTAGGCGAATCGAATGTTGCAGCACAATATAACCCAGTGGTTGCATTTTACCAGTAGGAAGCACTAAATCAGGAACAGGGTTTTTCTCAACTCGTTCTTGCCATCCTTTTCGCCACTTTCTAAGAGTGGGTCCCAAATTTTTTAAACCTTGTAAAGAAAATAGATCGGGAGAAAGAGGAATGACGACATAATCTGCTGAAATTAAAGCAGAACGATTAATTGCACCTAAATTAGGACCAAGATCGATCAAAACAAGATCGGCATGAGAGGAATTAGCTGCTTTTTGTAACAAGCGCCAAAATGCAGAAATAACTCGGAAAGAGCGAGGATTTTCATCAAGGCATTTTGGCCATTCTGAAGATAATTCATCTTCAAAATTCGATAACTCCAAATCTCCAACTAAAAGTGTTAATTGTTCTTCGATTTCTTCTAGTTGTGGTGCATCAATATCTCCTGTTCCAATAACTAAGGGTTGTAAACAACGAAAAATAGTATTAGAGTTTTCATTGTCTAGCCATAACTCTTCTAGGCGATCTTCATCTAAAAATGCAGACGTTAAATTTGCTTGCGGATCTAAATCTGCGGCAACAACTTGATAACCTAACGATCTATACATCCATGCTAAATGATAGACTAAAGAGGTTTTTCCAACTCCGCCTTTATTGTTGAAAAAAGCAATGATTGGAATGCTCATGAATATCTCCTGAGAGTGACTAAAATATATGTATCTTCTAAGGTGAATTCTGGAGGAGGATTACCATTTTTTTCGAGTTCTTTTTTTGCTCTAACAATTCCGGAGCCAAAACGTTGGACATAGCCTAAATTGTTCATTGCTTCCGCTAAATGAGGATTTCGATAATCTGTGACTCCAGTTTGAAAATTTTCACGAGTTACTTGTCCAAACAAACCCCCTGGATTTTGAATTTCAATTCTGTCATTAAACCATGTAATTCTCACGGGAGCGTATGAAGTTTCGTAATTGCGATGCAAAACCGCATTTCTGGTTAACTCTTGCAATGCAACAATCGGATAATCTGGCTGTTTAATTTCAATAGGTTGGGAAGTCAAATCTGAAGTAACAGAGATATTAATTTGTAAGGTTTCATCCAGCAATCGCAACATTCGATCTAAATAACCATCGATTGCTTTTTGATTGATAATCGGATCGCCAAGATCGATTCCATCAATTCTTAAAAATTGAATATATGCTCCCGGAATGAACATTCTTGGTGATTTTCCCGTTACCAAAATTCCTAAGTTTGTCGGTTGAGTTGGTTCTGGTGGTGTGATAAATCGAAGGGAAGTTAGTTGTTGTTTGAGAGTACGATTATTTTCTTCTAAAACTTCTGGAGAAAGAGCAGTTGGTAAATATTCTCGTTCAAATATTGTTAAATCTAGATCGTCAAGTGTAGCTGAAGACAAAGATCGAAGATCGAAGGGTAAGTCTTTGGCTCTACGTTTCTCCGATAAGCGTCTTTCTTCTTCTATTGTTGCTGTAGCACGACGCGGACCCACTCTAATCCAAGTCCGACCATTATAACGAACTGGAGGTGAATCGGAAGGTTCAACAATAATAACGGCTAACTCACAACCGGAAATAACTTTTTTCTCAACAACTAACACTGGAAAAGGGAGAATCTGTTCGCGCATTTCAGACAGATTTTTTAATAATTCATCTGTAATGGTAATATTGGCACAACTGCCATTATCATTTACGCCTATAAATAAAACTCCCGGTTGTTGATGATCGGGTAAGTCATTGGCAAACGCACAAATTGCTTGACGAATCTTACTGCGATCGCTCATAGATGCTTTTCGTTCGACGCGATCGCATTCAAGATCGTTCAGTAAGGTTTCGAGTTCGCGATCGTCCATTCTTTTCTTTAATGCTTCTTTTAGATTCTCGTTTGTTTTTCAATGATACACTAGAATGTATGCTAATTATCTAAACTAAAAAATAACTCAATCCTTCTTTTTCTCTTCAATGCTCGAACTCGTTGCCATTCTCGCTAAGGAATTAGCCCTCAATCCCAAAAATGTTACCAGTGCCTTAGAATTGTTCGCAGAAGGAGCAACTGTTCCTTTTATTGCGCGATATCGGAAGGAAAGGACAGGGGGACTGGATGAGATACAATTGCGAGAGATTAGCGATCGCCATACCTATCTCAGCGAAATTCAGAAGCGCAAGGAAACAATTTTAAGCGCGATCGCCCAGCAAGAAAAACTCACCCCAGAACTTCAGAAAGCAATTGAATCTTGTTGGTTAAAAAATGAACTAGAAGATATTTATTTACCCTACAAGCCCAAACGACGCACTCGGGCAACTCAAGCTAGAGAAAAAGGACTCGAACCTTTTGCTGAATGGATTAAGTCTTTAAATCAAAAGAATGCCTCGGCTGTTTCTTTAACACAAGAAGCGGAAAAATATATTGATGTGGAAAAAGAAGTCAATACAGCACAAGAAGCCTTAAAAGGAGCAGCAGATATCCTCGCTGAAGAAGTTGCTGAAAAGTCAGAATTACGCGCTTATTTACGAGATTATCTGGCAAAACAGGGGGTTTTTACTTCTAAAATTAAGAAAGATTATCCCGAAGGAAGTACCAAATATGAAATGTATCGGGATTATCAAATTAAAGTCACAAAAATTGCTCCTCATAATATTCTCGCGCTGTTTCGCGGAGAAGCAGAAAAAGTTCTCTCAGTAGATATTTCCTATGATGAAGAATTTGTAAAATCTTATTTAGAATCCCAAGAAATTCGCAGTAAAAGTCCCGAAGTTCGGCAATTTTATCGGGAAATGCTGGCAGATGCTTTTAAACGTTTGATCAAGAATTCTTTAATAACAGAAATCCGTAGCGATCTTAAAATTTACGCCGATCGCGAGTCAATTGGGACATTTGCAGAAAATCTGAGAAATTTACTTCTTTCTCCTCCAGCAGGAATGAAACCTACCCTAGCGATCGATCCTGGATTTCGCACGGGATGTAAAGTTTCTGTATTAGATGAAACAGGAAAATTTATTAAATATTGTGCTATTTTCCCTCATACTGGCGAGGGAAAACGTCAAGAAGCAGGGAGAATAGTGCGGGAATTGATTGAGATATATCAAATCGAATTAATTGCCATTGGTAATGGTACAGCTTCCCGAGAAACCGATCGCTTTATTGATGAAGTCTTAACCAAAATCTCCCAAAAACCTGTTAAGGTGATTGTCAACGAATCCGGTGCATCTATTTACTCTGCTAGTCCATTAGCGATCGCAGAATTTCCCGATCTCGATGTTACCGTAAGAGGGGCAATTAGCATCGGTCGTCGCTTACAAGACCCCCTCGCAGAATTGGTTAAAATTGACCCAAAATCGATTGGTGTGGGACAATATCAACACGATGTCGAACAAAAATTACTCAAACAAAAGTTAGCAGAAACTGTCGAAAGTTGCGTTAATTATGTGGGAGTCGATCTGAATATGGCTTCCCAAGAATTGTTAACTTTTGTTTCTGGTATCACTCCGGCGATCGCCAAAAATATTATTGCTTATCGTAACAAAAATGGGGTTTTTAAAAACCGTCGCCAACTCCTAAAGGTAGCAAAATTGGGACAGAAATCCTACGAATTAGCCGCAGGATTTCTGCGTATTCGTAATGGAGAGAATCCTTTAGATAATACCGCCGTTCACCCAGAAAGTTATAAAATTGTTGAAGCGATCGCCACAGATTTAGACCTATCCTTAACAGAAATAGATCGCGCTAGAGATCGCCTCGATCGCCTCTCCCTCCATCGCTATATTAGCGATACAATAGGATTGCCCACCCTACAAGATATTGTGAGCGAATTGAAGAAACCAGGACGAGATCCCCGCGATCGCTTTCAATATGCCACCTTTAAAGAGGGAATCAATGAAATTAACGATCTTAAACCAGGGATGGAATTAGAAGGAACAGTAACAAATGTCGCCAATTTTGGTGCCTTCGTTGATGTGGGAGTTCATCAAGATGGATTAATTCACATTTCTAAGATGTCCGATCGCTTTGTAGAAGACCCAAAAACAATCGTTAAAGTAGGGCAAGTCGTTAAAGTTCAGATATTAGAGGTGAATATACAATTGAAACGAATTAGTTTAGCTCTTAATTATTGACAAGGAATCGAGTACACTTTGTCTAATAGAAAAGACAAATCCGAAGCATTTTATCCTCACATTTTGCCAACGCAACCCTTTTAATTTCACAATAACTTATTGCTGGACACCTTTTTTTCTGGCGAGGGAGGAAAAATCTAGGATTGCCTTGCGATCGATCTCAACCCCTATAATAGTTGAGATATACGAGATCGAGGGCGAAATTTCACCGCCACCTATTTTTTGCAATTCATCGATCCTTCCCACCAACAGAAAGCGCGTTATGTTTATAAAAAGTCGTTTTGCTCGTTTGCCAATCTTAACTTTGTTGAGTTTTGGGTTAATCGTCATTGGTTCAGAGTCAGTACGCGCTGACGTATCTCCTCTCATTTTCCCCGAAGATAATTTGCCCGATTCTAGCCCAGGCGATCGCGACTCTAGCATTCTGGGGCAATCAGAAACAGAAAATCCCTCACCAGAAAACCAAAATTTAAGGGCGATCGACATTCTCTTGCAACTCGCAAATGCAGAACGAGAAAAAGTTGATGCACCCCCATTACAACTCAATTCCCAATTGACAGAAGCAGCCCAAAGCCATGCTGAGGATATGGCAGAAAATGATTTTTTCAGTCCTGTTAATCCCCAAGGAATCAATACAGAAGGGCGAGTCGCGGCAACGGGGTATACTGGTACGAACATGATCGAAAATTTAGGCATTAATCGCGATCAACCCCAAGCAATTCTGGAGCAGTGGTTAGACAGTCCAGGATATAGGCTAAATTTATTGAATCCAGAATATACAGAAGCAGGATTGGGTTATGCCAGCAATCCTAACTCTCGCTTTAAGCATTATTGGTCCCTCATTCTTGTTGCCCCAGAGTCAAATAATCCAAATGCTGTTGCTCCTGCGCGAGAAATTTTACTCCAAGAAGAGGGAGAACTGACAGAAGAAGATCCCAGTCTAGATGTTGATGGCAGTCGTTACGATTCTTACAGTTTTAGCGGCAAAGCCGGGCAGACAATTTTTATTGCTTTAGAGAGTGAGGAATTTGATACCTATTTATTTTTGTTTGACGAGAAAAACGAACAAATCGGTGAGAATGATGATATCAGCGAAGATAACAAAAATTCCCAATTAACGATTGTTTTGCCTCAAGATGGTACTTATATGGTTTTAGTTAACAGTTACGATCCTGATAGCCGAGGACGCTATCAAATTAGTATCAAAGAACAAGACCCAGAAACATCTTCGCCGGAAAATTCCACCCAGAAACCTCAAAGATGAACGGGAAGGGTAAAGTGAAAGCAACTACCGCGATCGCGATTACCATCTACCCAAATGTGACCGTAATGAGCTTGTACGACTTGATGACATAAGGCCAAACCAATGCCAAATCCTTCTTTGGCTTTATCTCGTTCGAGTCGGAAATGTCCCTCAAAAATGCGATCGCGTTTTTCTTCAGGAATACCTGGCCCCGTATCGCAAACACTAATTTGCACTTTTTGGGTTGTCCGATGCAAAATCGAGAAACTAATCGTCCCATTTTCAGGAGTATATTTAATGGCATTGTCAAGTAAATTAGCCATTACCTGAAAAATCAACTCGGGATCGGCATAAACATTGGGCAAATCTTGAGGAAAATCCTTTTCCAAACGTAATTTTTTTCCCCGCAAGCGACTGCTAAACTGTTTGAGCAAATCCTCGCAAAAACTTAACAAATCAAGACTTTCTAATTTCGGCGAAAACTCTCCATTTTTAACTTTGGCAGCTTGCAAAATGTCCCCGATCATGCGGTTCATCGTCCGAAACTGGATGCGAGCCTGCTTATAGAGTTGTGCCGTTAAATAGGCAGCTTTTTCGCGATCTTCTTGTTTTTGAGCCAGTTCTAAAGTTTCTACAGCAATAGAAGCTGCTGTTAAAGGACTGCGAAGATCGTGAGCAAGCATGGCCAGAACCCGATCTTTAAACTGTAGGCGATCGAGGAGTTCTTCCTTTTCTTTCTTTAAGCGAAAGATTTCTTCTGTTAAGCGAATGCGATCGGGATAATAGCCATTACTATTCACTAAAGGAGGAACATCATCTCCGGAGTCTTGTTCTCTCAAAATTGCTTGTGATTCCAGGTGTAGCTCTCTTATATCTCGCTTCCACTGCTGCCACCACTTTTGCAATTGCGCCACCAAATCGCTACCCGCCAGAATTTGCCTTGGTTCGGGATGCAGTTTAACTAAAGAAGGGGTCGCAACCAGCCGAAAGTATTCCACTAAATCTGGGCGCTCCCGAACATCAAGAACTTCTAGGACGAAACCATGATTCTCTTTTAATCTCTCCTCTTTTAATTTTTGAAGATAATCCTGGATTTCTCGATTATGTTTCTTAGAACCGGAACGCTTGTCCACAAAGAGCAAGAAATGAAGAGTCTCGGTAGACTCCAGACAAGACTCGATCGCGAAGGGAAGATTAACCTGCTCATTTATCTGCTTGTCAGTGGGTTTTAGCACGGTATCCAAACAATGATTGACTCTAATCAAGGTTTACTTGGCGTTTTAACTCGAGGAAAAGAGGTTTATTAATAATATCTTAATATCTTTTGTCTGGAAAAACCTTTTTTTTGCGATCGCCTCCCAAAATCGCAAGGAAGTTTTTGCACTTTACCCCCCCATTCGGCATAGAATCTTAAAATAGTTCAAGTTTTTTTTGCTCGAAAGCAAATTATCCCCCTCCCCAAAATTACTATGGCTCTTGGCTATCTTGCCCTCGTCCTGCACGCGCATCTTCCTTTTGTTCGTCACCCTGAAAGCGATTACGTTTTAGAAGAAGAATGGCTCTTCGAGGCGATCGCGGAAACCTATATTCCTCTGCTCCACGTTTTTGAAGGCTTGAAGCGGGATGGGGTGCAGTTTCAACTCACCATGAGTTTGACACCCCCCCTCATCTCCATGTTGCGAGATCCCCTTCTCCAAGACCGCTTTGACGCACACCTGAGCCAACTCCAGGAACTCGCGGAAAAGGAAATCGATCGCCATCAGCATAACGGTCATCTGCGCTATTTAGCAGAATATTACGCCAAGGAATTCCAATCTGTTCGCAGTACCTGGGAGCGTTACGATCGCGATTTAGTCAAAGCCTTCAAACAATTTCAAGATAGCAATAATCTGGAAATCATAACTTGTGGGGCAACCCACGGCTATTTCCCCTTGATGAAAATGTATCCTCAAGCGGTGTGGTCGCAACTGAAGGTCGCTTGCGAACATTACGAAGAAACCTTCGGGCGATCGCCCAAGGGCATTTGGATTCCTGAATGCGGCTATTATAACGGCTTAGAAAGAATGCTGGCGGATGTTGGCTTGCGCTATTTCCTCACCGATGGTCACGGGCTCCTTTACGCCAAACCTCGCCCTCGCTATGGAACTTATGCGCCCATTTTTACAGAAACCGGGGTAGCAGTTTTTGGACGAGATCAAGAATCCTCGCAACAAGTTTGGTCTTCTCAGGTGGGATACCCAGGAGATCCAGAATATCGAGAATTTTATAAAGATTTAGGCTGGGAAGCAGAGTACGAATATATTAAACCTTACATTATGCCCAATGGTCAGCGTAAAAACACGGGCATTAAATACTATAAGATTACCAGCCGCAATGCCGGACTAGGAGAGAAAACCCTCTACGATCCCTATTGGGCTAAGGAAAAAGCCGCAGAACACGCCGGAAATTTCATGTTCAACCGAGAACAGCAAGTGCGTCACTTGTCGCAACTTATGGCCAGTCCACCTTTGATCGTTTCTCCTTATGATGCAGAATTGTTAGGGCATTGGTGGTACGAAGGTCCTTGGTTTTTAGATTTCCTCTTCCGTAAAAGCCACTACGATCAAAGTACCTACGAAACCATTCACCTCGCCGAATATCTGCAACGAGAACCCACCCAACAAGTGAGTTGTCCTGCTCAATCCAGTTGGGGTTTTAAAGGATTCCACGAATTTTGGCTCAATGAAACCAACGCTTGGATCTATCCTCACTTACATAAAACAGCAGAGCGGATGATTGAGTTAAGTTGCCGAGAAGCAAAAGACGAGTTAGAGAAAAAAGCCTTAAATCAGGCAGCGCGAGAGTTATTATTGGCGCAATCTTCCGACTGGGCGTTTATTATGCGGACGGGGACGATGGTTTCTTATGCGACGCGACGGACAAAATCTCACTTGATGCGTTTTAACAAGCTCTACGAAGATATCAAACAAAATCAAATTGACTCGGGTTGGTTGGAAAAAGTCGAGATTATTGATAATATCTTTCCCAATATTAACTATCGGGTTTATCGACCTTTGGGTTGACATCACAAAAAACTCTATGTTAAAACTATCACTAATAGTATAATCATTCAAATTAAATTGGAGAAATTCAGTCAAGATGAACGAACATAAATTGTTGAAGTTTGTACTAGATGTTTACGAAAATGATTGTCAGTATCTCAAAGAAATCAAACTGGATGATAAGGATACGAAAAGAGCTTGGGGGAAATTCTCTGTACCAAACACCTGCTATGCCGTGAAAGGAAGAAAATACCATTTGAATGCAGCCGAGGTGATTATTATTTACGAACAGATTATGTATGTCACTTTAGCCAATCTCTTTGTCAATGGATTGGATGAACTAAAAAAAATTCCGATTGATACCTTTTTTCCAACTGTAGTCGATGAGAAAGTATTAATTGTAAAATTTAATGCTCGTTTTTCTCAACCAGTGGCTAATGAAAACTTTACTGGGGTATTTACAATCGAAAAAATTGTCTCCAGAAAAAGCAGTTATTTTTTCTACACAAAGTTTGATATTAATGACGGCACTCAAGTCGCGGAAGTCGTCTTATGTGTTGATTTAGACTTTCTCTCTGCTTAGTATACCCTCGTCAAGGACATTTCATTGAATTAGTAGTTAGTAATTTTACTGTTCTGAATATGGCGCTAAAAAATCCCCATCTCTATCATCTACACATCAGTTCTAACTCAGGTAAAAATTACCAAAAAATTCTTGATAAAATCACCCAATTTCAGGCATCAAATCCTAAGAAAAAAATATACATGATGGCTTTTGGTAACACTAGCCAACCTATTTCAGAATCCGTTATTGATGCAATTAAGGAATATACTGATATTTTAAGCAACAAAGAAAAATATAAGGGATATGAAGATGTAGTCGGTAACTTGCAACTGAGAGAATTAATTTGCAGCAGATATTATCAACCAATGGGAGTTACTCTTGAACCATCAGAAATATTTATTATAGATGGAGCGCAATCAGCAACAGGAAACATTTCTGAGCTATTTTCAAAAAAGAGTATAATTGCAGTACAAAATCCTATGTATCCTTACTTTATTGAAAGTAATTTGATGATGGATAAAACTAGAATAGTCACTTTAAATTGTTATGAAAAAAATGGATTTTTACCAGAAAAACCACAGCAAAAAGTCGATCTTATGTACTTGTGTTTTCCCAATAATCCCACTGGAGTAACAGCAAAGACCAACGAACTAAAATCCTTTGTTAACTATGCTTTGAATCACCAATCTGCTATTATTTTTGATGGAGTTTATGGTAAATTTGTGAGAACTAGAGATGTTCCAAAGAGCATATATCAGATTGAAGGAAGTAAGAAATGTTCGATTGAAATTAATAGTTTTTCTAAAACTGCAAATTTTACGGGTGTAAGACTGGGGTGGTGCGTTATACCTCATGAATTAACAGTGGGTGACTCGTCTCCCAGTGAACTCAATCAGATGTGGAAAACTAGGTACAAAGTTAAATTTTGGGGTGCTTCTAATTTAGCTCAAGCCGCAGGAATAGCCGTGTTATCCCAACGAGGTCAAGAAGAATCTGAAGCGACAATACAATATTACTTAAATAATGCCTCTCTTCTTAGGAAAACCCTCGAGTATCTTGGCTTAAAATGTTTTGGGGGCATTGATAATCCTTACATTTGGGTCAAGGGTCGTCAAGGCTTGTCTTCTTGGGAATTCTTTGACTATCTACTCGAAAATACAGGCATTGTTGGGATTCCGGGTTGTTTTTTTGGAACTTGTGGTGAAGGCTATCTTCGATTAAGCGCACTGGGACACAGAGAGGATGTTGAAGAATGTGTGGAAGGATTAAACAATTCAACCTGAAAAATGAGACTTGTCAAGTAATCAATTATCAAGTAATATTTTATCAGAATTTTTTTTGAATCGAGGTTATTTCTAATGAAAAATGAGCGCGGAACACCAGATAAAGCTCAATGGGTATATGATGCTCCTAATTTTAACGAACTTGCCGATCGCTACGATCAATGGGCAGAAGATTACGATCGAGATATGAAGGATGTTTTCGGTAATGTAGGTCCTCAAAAAATGGTGGAGATAGTTACTCAATATGTTTCTACTGATGCTAAGATTTTGGATGCTGGTGCGGGTACGGGATTAGTCGGAGAACTCTTATCTCAAAGAGGATATAAAGATTTAGAGGCATTGGATATCTCTGCGAAAATGTTAGCAGAGGCTCGCGAGAAAAATGTATATAATCATCTGCATCAAGAAATTTTAGGGGAGCAATTAAAAATTTCCAGCGATTATTATGATGCCGTCGTAGTCAAAGGAGTATTTGCCCCTAATCACGCATCTGTTGATGCTTTTGATGAACTGATTCGCATCACCAAACCAAGAGGCTACATTATTTTTACGATTCGCTCTGATTATTATGAAAGCAGCGATTTCCAGAAAAAGTTACCTGCTCTTGAAGTATCGGAACATTGGCAGTTAGTGGAAATGACAGACAAGTTTGCCTGCTGGCCCAAAGCAAGTCTTAATATTTTTTATAATATTTGGGTGTATCGAATCAACTAAGATAGATAGGTCTGTTTTTGAAGCCCATTTCTCAAATTATTGTCCTGAATAAAAGGTAAAATCTATGGTGACAACAGCAAATAAGATTTCCCAAGCACCCCTATCTCAGATTAAAACTGACTATCCACTCACACAAGAACAAATCAATCGCTATCATCGGGATGGATTCGTAATTATTCCGGGTTTTTTTAAGGCTGAAGAAGTTGAACCCTTACAAGATTCACTTGAAAAAGAAACCAGTCAATACGAGTCTCGAGAGATTACGCATTTTGATGGAGTTGGAAAAAAATATGGAATCCTCTATTGGACGCAACTAGGAGATTCAGTATTAGGCATTTTTCCTCGCTTGGCACGTATTGTAGATGGTATTGAAGTGCTATCGGGTGAAGAATGTTATCATTGGCATTCAAAAATCGCCAGAAAACCACCGCAAAGTGGTCGTATCGAATGGCATCAAGGTTTTGGATCTTGGTATTATGATGGTTGTGTTTTTCCGAATATGGTAACCTGTTCGGTAGCTATTGGAGAGAGTACCAAAGAGAACGGTTGTCTCCAAGTTATTAAGGGCTCTCATCGATTAGGACGTTTAGATATTGTTAGCATCGGAAATACAGTCGGCACAGATCCTGAAAGGCTAAAAATTGTCCTGCAACAGATGGAAGTTGTTGACTGCGAAATGTCTCCTGGAGATACTATTTTCTTTCACAGCAATACACTACATGGGTCTCCTCCCAATAAGAGCGATCGTACCCGCTCTATGATACACTGTGCGTATAGTGGAATTTCAAATGCACCTTTTATTAAAGAAGGACAAGAGCATCACAAGTACAGCCCGATACAAAAGTTGTCCGATACTTTTCTTTTAGAACACCAATCCATGTTTGTTATGGAAAACGGAGTAGAAGTTTATCGCCCTAACTCTGGCAAAGATAAGCCTTATATGAACATCAATCCATACGATCAAGAATAACGTTATCTTTGATAACCCTTACGAGCAGGTCAATTAATCTTTTTTGGTCTATTCATCATTTTACTTTGTTGAGATTTGATAGTTGTAATGATGAATAGACTATATTGGTTTATGAAAACTTTAAATGCTTCATAACAACGTCTTTGCAAGAGTTAGAAAGCCAAATGATTAATCGATTTGCAGTGCAGCATAAGTTTTCTGAAAAAAATATAGCCATTGTTTTTGTCCTTATCGTCTGCTGTGTTCTATCTTTCGTACCGATATGTGTTAAATGGAGTGAACAAGAAATTAGTCCAATTGCAACGGTCTTCGATCGCTTTTTCTTCGGTGCCTTTATTTTTGGTTTAAGTAGTGTTGTTTTCCCAAACCAACAAAAGACCGATACAGAAGCCACCGTTTCTAGATTTTATACTCCCAAAATCATTTTACTCCTTCTCGGTGCGGGGACTTGTGCGGCTGCCAATCAAGCGTTCTGGGCATTATCTCTCACCCAAACCAATGTTGGCAATTCTTCTCTCATGCACAGTTTAAGCCCTTTATTTACAACCTTATTAGCTTGGTTATTTTTGCAGCGCAGTTTCGATCGCCAGTTTATCATCGGAATGGCGATCGCCATTGTAGGCTCGATCGCCATTAGTATTGGAGATTTCCAAATCGCCATAACCAAATTACAAGGAGATGAATTAGCTTTATTATCGGCAATTTTCTTTGCGATTTACCTTTTAATTGTCGAACAACTACGAATCAGCTTAAGCTCAAGTACTATTTTATTTTGGCGTTGCTTATTGGGGACAGTATTCCTACTCCCTATTCTTCTCATTAATGGCGATCGCCTGATGCCAAATTCGACAACGGGATGGTTAGCTATAGCTTGCTTAGTGCTAACTTTTGTTATCGGTCACGGACTACTGACCTATACCTTAAACATTTTATCATCCAGTCTTGTTGCCGTTATTTTACTTCTAGACCCTTTTTTAAGTTCCTTGCAAGCATGGATTTTCTTTTCGGAAAAATTGAGTCTTTTAGAAGGGATATCCTTCGCGATCGTTGTTTTAGGGGTATATTTAGCCATATCCAGTCGCGATCGCAAAATTGGTGTTAGCGAATAATTGTTTCATGTCTCTCTCTCCTTTAGATTTGCTGAAAATGAGCGCCCGATCGCTCTACAGTAACCCCACTCGCTCATGATGAATGAATTGGTAAAGAGAACTCATTCTGTTCAATTTGACATCTATTAGGCAAGAGCCGCGTTGGGTTTTGCGAGGTTGAGTAGCAAATAATGACAGAGAGTTAAGATGCTGAGTTTTATAAGTTGCGATCGCATGATTTTTTCTCCTTGATAATCAAGATAAAATAGAATTTATAATTCCTCTTACTTCCATCTAAATTTATGGTAAACCAACTTCCGCCCAAACCACTGTATATGATGAGGATACTGTTGAATCAACAAAAGGCTTTAAATTCAAAATAACCAATTCTTGATTGGGAAAGAACGTTCCTATTTTATCAGCTAATTTATTCTATAATTAACACTTTGGATAACTTTAATTTTTTCACCAATTGCAGGAACAAAAGATGGATAAATTGTAACATCTTGTTTTGTTTTGATTAATTGTTCCCCAATGAAAGTATTGCCGGATGGATTAGCAATTGCACCGATTCTAATCCATCCTATAGAAGATGGAAGATTTGACGGTTTGGACGGTTCGGCATATTGGGACGTTGTTGAAATAGAAGGAGTCGATACAGAAGAGGAAAAATTAGATTGATTGGTTTCTGATATTTTATCAGAAATCGAAGAAGGAGTAGAATTTTTATTTGAGTCAGATATTGTCTCAGATTCTGATGGTGAAGAAGTTATATTTTCAGATTGGGGTTCAGATTGAACAAAATGAGTAAATGTCAATCCAAAAACAATTCCGGAAAAAGCTAACCCACCAATGATACAACTTCCTAATATAATACTTTTATTATTGTTTTGAGATAAATTTGAGGAAATTACAGACATTGTCGGTGGAATAACTTGCATTTGAGGTGCAGAAGTTACTGTTGGCAAAAGCGAATTTTGTTTTTTTCTCGGTGTACTTGTAATCACTGCACACTGCAGCGCATTCAACATTTCAGGAACGGTATGATAGCGATCGCGCGAATGAGGTTGAATTGCTTTATCTAAAATTGCGGCTAAAGTAGGACTGATGGTAGGTGCATTTTGTCGCCAAGAAATAGCTCCTGTTATGGGATCGCTTTGCAATTCTTGAGGGCTTTTTCCGGTTAATAGATAGACTGAGGTTAAACCTAAACTATATAAATCGCTAGAAAAAACAGGTCTACCAATACTCTGTTCTGAAGGCATAAAACCGGGAGTGCCAATAACAATAGAATGAGTGCTATTATTGGCAGCAGCAATGGTGGTATTCATTGTTTCTTTGACTGCACCCAGATCGATGAGAACGGGTTGATTATCCAGGTTGCGGAGAATAATGTTATCGGGTTTAATATCCCGGTGAATAATGCCTTTTTCGTGCATATGATGCAGCACGGGTAAGATTCCTTGCAGAAGTTCTTTTACCGCATTTTCATCAAATTGTCCCGATTGTTGTAGTTTTTCCGATAAGGTCGATCCTTCTACCCATTCCTCAACTAAATAAAACTGTCCCTCTGATTCAAAATAAGCATAAAGTGCGGGAATTTGCGGATGTCCGTGACCCAAATCTTCTAAAATTACGGCTTCCCTCTGAAATCGTTCTTGTACGGTTTGATAGGTTTGCGGATCGTTCGCGATCGGTTTGAGTTGTTTAATCACGCAACGACGATTTGTGGGGGAGTCCATATCTTCCGCAAGAAAGGTTTCTCCAAATCCTCCACTACTTAAGGAACGCAAGATCCGATAACGATTTTTTAAGACTTCAGGTATCATGGCTGTCACTTCTTGAGTTATTAATTTTGTGAATCTCAGAAAAGAGAGCGATCGCGGTAGATGAAAAATATCTCTTCTCTCAGTCTACTCGATTAATTGAGTTTGGTTATCCTCAAAAGCGAGAATTTTTCTTAATTTATCGAGTGCGATCGATCCTGACATTCCTACTCTCTCCTCTGGGATAAGCCAGTGCTTTTTATGCAGTTTTTAACAAAAGTTAACAAGAAAGGATATTTGGTTCAAGAATACTAAAAAATTAGAGAACTTTAATTCCTGCGATCGCCCAATCATCTTGGGATTCATCCCATACTAAAGAAAAACGAAGTGTTTGAGGGGTAGAATTACCTTTCTTCATCTGATAATCGTAACTAATATTAACTTCTGAAGCATCGGTTCGAGAATCCACAAGATTTACATTTTTGATAGCAACGCGATCGACGCTATCCCACCAATTGTAATAATTAACATATCCATCGGGATGAAGTCTGGTATCATTTCTAATACTTGATGGAAGCATTTGCCAAGCTGACTCATATTGTTCAGAATTGATATAAGAATAATATCGCGCCACTGTTTCTTTTGGATCGGGGCGATCGCTAAAATTGCTATTATTTTGAACATTATTGGATAGAGAAGGGTTGGTTGTAATGGGTGGATTAGAATTAGGTTGATTGGGAATGGGTTGAGTGAGTGTCGGTTGTTCTGACAGATTAGAAGGAGGAGAAACCGAAGACTCAGGTTGAGATTGATTAGCTAACTCAGATTGAGATTGATTAGCTAACTCAGATTGAGAGTTTTGCTGAGAATTTTCTACTTCAGAACGATTATTTTGTTCGGATTCAACAGCAGAAGGACGAGTTAAAACTAATCCTGCAATAATCCCCACACAAGCTAATCCTCCAATAATTAAACTGCTTATAATTGCACTATTACTGTTTTGTTTGAGTGCGGGAGTTGGCGCAACAGCAATTGTTGCAGAAGGAGTTTGTATGGCAGGAATTGGAACAGGAGGAACAGAGGTTACAGTGGGTGAAATCGGAACATTTCCAGATTGTAGCGCAGCCAACATTTCTCTGGCTGTAGAAAAGCGATCGCGAGCATGAGATTTTACGGTTTTATCTAAAATATCCCCCAAACTCGGACTGATATTTAAAGCCAATTCTCGCCAAACAATTTCTCCCGTTAAGGGATCCGTTGTCAATGCTTGGGGAACTTTTCCGGTTAACAAATAAATTGCTGTCAGTCCCAAACTATATAAATCGCTAGAAAAAACAGGTCTACCAATACTTTGTTCTGAAGGCATAAAACCGGGGGTACCAATCACAATAGAACTGGTGGGAGTTCCCTGGGATGTCACCACGGTTCCCATTGTTTCTCGCACTGCCCCAAAATCAATCAAAACAGGCTTATTATCAGAACTACGAAGAATAATATTATCGGGTTTAATATCGCGATGGATGATGCGTTTATCGTGGATATAAGCCAAAGTAGGTAATAAATGAATCAATAAATCTCGAATGCGGCTTTCACTAAAAAGTCCCTGTTGTTGTAATTGTTGATTCAGAGTTTTCCCTTCAATATATTCTTGTACTAAATAAAACTCTCCTCCTGATTCAAAATAGGCATAAAGGGAAGGAATTTGCGGTTGTCCTTCTCCTAATTCCTCTAAAATTGCTGCTTCTCGTTGAAAGCGATCGCGCACTAATTGATAGATTTGTGGGTCATTATTCGTGGGTTTAAGTAATTTCACCACACACCAACGTCCCGAGGGCATTTGCGTGTCTTCTGCCAAAAAAGTCTCCCCAAACCCTCCTTTACCAAGAGTTCTCAGGATACGATAGCGATCGTTTAAGAGTGCTGATGTCATGGTGATTCTCTCAATAAAATTTTCTCTAGAATTTCATTAGTAATTTGCCAGGGTTGACAAAATTGTACGATACTCTCCGGAGAAATTTCAATATTCTTAAGTTTCATTTTGTATCATTTCTCCCTTAAAGTGTGAAGTCGCGATCGCAATTTCGTTCCTATCCTCTAAAATAGTGACCAAATCCAGCAAACATAAACTATGTCTTCTGTAAAAAGTCATCATCGCACGGTTGTTGGCGATCGCCCTCAAATCATTCTCAATAATCAAGGTCAGGTTTTACCTCCCCTACAACTTACCGCAGACCGACATATTTTAGGTCGCGATCCCAACCGTGCGGATCTGATAGTACCGGGAGATTGGGTCGTTCTTTCGAGTCACCATGCTATTTTAGAACGAAGAGGACAGAACTATTTCATTTATGATGGGGATGGAATCAATCCCAGTAAAAACGGCTTATTTATCAATCATACTCGCATTACTCACACCCAAGGCTATTGTTTGCAGGATGGGGATGAATTGAAAATCGGACAAAATCCGACTAATTTTATTACTTTAACGTACTATAGTTCCAGTTTCCAACCCAGCACGGCTCAGTCTCTCCAAAAATCTATTTCCCTGAACAAAAATCTCACAACTATCGGACGAGAATCGGGGATTGATTTAACCCTTGATTCTCCTATTGTGTCCCGTCGTCATGCCGTTGTAACAATCGATAAAAGCGGACAATATATCATTAAAGATTATAGTACCAATGGTACTTTTGTTAACGGTCAAAGGGTTAATGATTCTCTCGTTCTTCCTCCAGGTGCAAGCATTCGCATCGGTCCCTATTTATTACTGTTACAAGGGGATCGACTGGTTATTGGAGATAAGGGCGATCGCATTCGTTTAGATGCGTATCAATTGGTGCGAGAAGTTAAGGATAAAGGAGGGAAGAAAAAGATACTTCTCGATGATATTTCCCTTCCTATTGAACCGGGACAATTAGTAGCTTTGGTGGGGGGAAGTGGTGCAGGAAAATCAACGTTAATGCGAACGTTATTGGGTGTAGATCCGACAACAACAGGAGAAGTCTTTTTAAATGGAGAAAGTTTACGGACTAATTTTAATATCTATCGTACCCAAATTGGTTACGTGCCTCAAGATGATATCGTTCATCGCGATTTAACCGTGGAGGAAGTATTAACTTATGCTGCAAAATTGCGCTTACCTCCTGATACTAATATTGAAGAGGCGATCGCGAAAACCCTTGAAGAAATTAAAATGTCTCACCATCGCCAAACATTAGTGGGAAAATTGAGCGGGGGACAGCGAAAACGGATTAGTATTGGGGTCGAATTATTGGCAGATCCAAAGCTATTTTTCCTCGATGAACCTACATCGGGACTCGATCCAGGGTTGGATAAAAAGATGATGGAATTGCTGCGAGATTTAGCCGATCGCGGACGCACAATTATTTTAGTCACCCATGCAACCAGTAATATTAATTTATGCGATCGCATTGTTTTTCTAGGACTGGGAACCCAACGCAGAGGAGGAAAACTTTGTTATTTTGGAACCCCTCAAGAGATTCTTAAATTTTTCCAAGACAATTGTTTTTCTGAGATTAAAGATTTATCCGATATTTATAATCACTTAATAGAAGAAGACCATGTAGATCGCGCTAAATACCAATTTAAAAACTCAGATTTTTATACTCAATACATTACCGATCGCTTAAGTATCGAGAGTCGTGCCGATCTCGAAAAACCACCGAAACAAAACAAACAATCCTCCCTACAACAACTCATTCTCTTCTCTCGTCGTTATTTCCAATTATTAATTCGCGATCGCGTTAACTTAGGATTAGCACTTCTCACTGCACCGATCGGGATTATTTTAATTACCCTTGCATTAGGAGAGAAAAACCCGCTTATTTTAGGTGCAGAAGACGATCCTACCCTTGCACCTTTAGCATTGCGTGTCTTATTTGTCTTTACCTGTGCGGCAATTTGGGTAGGATTATCGACTAGCTTACAAGAAATTGTCAAAGAAACAGCAATCTATATGCGAGAACGTTTGGTAAATTTGCGTTTATTCTCCTATTTAGGCTCAAAATTAGGAGTGTTGGGAGGGTTGGCACTTTCTCAGACTTTACTCATGGCGATCGCAATTTTAGTCTGTTTTCAATCTCCCGAACCTGAGTTAATTCCTTGGAGTTTGGGAATAGGAATTACAACTTTTCTAACTCTTTTAACCTGCACGAATTTAGGATTAATGATTTCTGCTTTGGTTGAAAATAGCGCTCAAGCAAACAGCGCATTACCGTTGCTATTACTCCCACAAATTATCTTTTCTGGGGTATTATTTAAAATGGAAGGCATCGGTCAGTATATTTCATGGTTTATGTTGAGTCGCTGGTCTGTGGGGGCTTATGGTGCTTTAGTAGATGTGAATAATATGATCCCCGAACCAACTCAATTACCCGATGGAAGTATCGTCTCGCAGCCTTTTGAAGCAACTAGCGTTTACGATCCCACTTGGGAAAATTTAGCTCTAAATTGGGGTATCTTGTTCCTTCATGCTGCAATTTATTTTGGTGTAACTTGGTGGAAGCAGAAAAGTAAAGATGTGTTGTAATTGTTTTGGCTGTTTTGTTTTTTGAAAGAATGCGATCGCAGAAGTTTTGCGATCGCCTTTGTTATCGCGCACATTGTGCTATTCTAGTATGAGTTCTAAGCTGGAAGAGGTCGTGTCAGGAACTTCAGCCTAAAGGCGTGAGGCTTGAAAGAGAAATCTGACAAGCCATTCTGACCAGACTAAGTACCCCGCGTACTACGTTATTTGGGTCACGACACCTG
>NZ_JACSWA010000352.1 GCF_016888125.1 Spirulina sp. CCY15215 | reverse complement strand
AAAATATGCCAATCCTAGACATATTGCCAAACATGAAAAGAACCTCAAGCGCAAACAACAAAAACTTTCTCGCAAAGTTAAAGGCTCTAAATCGAGAAAAAAAGCGCGTAAACTGGTAGCCAGAGTTCACGAGCGAGTTAGAAATTCCCGCCAAGATTTCTTGCATAAACTGTCAAGAAAATTGGTAGACGAAAACCAAGTCATTGTTGTGGAGAATCTTAACGTGAAGGGAATGGTAAGAAATCACTGTCTCGCTAAAGCTATCTCCGATGTCGGTTGGGGAAAATTCGTCAACTTTCTCGATTATAAACTTGCCAAAGAAGGAAAAGTATTAATCGAGATTGATAGATGGTTTCCCAGTTCTAAAACCTGCTCTGAATGCGGTCACAAAATGGACAAAATGCCCTTGGATGTGAGGGAGTGGACTTGTCCCGAATGCGGTACGACCCATGACCGCGATGAGAATGCCTCGAAAACCATCAGAGCAGAAGGCATCAGACAAATACAGGCGTTGGGAATCAGCGCTTCTGCGGAAGGAGGGGATGTAAGACTCGTTGCTGGTTCTACTAGCAAAAAGCTATCCCCTGTGAACTCCGAAGCTACTCATCATCCTACGGATTGATGAGTAGTAATTCACGAAGGTTAGAAGAAGCGATCGCCTCTTAGGACCAAGCCTTGCAAATTAAAGTTGCGACTTTCACCTGCAAAACCTCACTCTCTTTGAACACCGTAAACAGTTAGAAGGACGAAAACAGCAAATTGCTCAATTACAACCCACCGCAACCCCTTATGAAAATCCCTATTATTGGGCAGCTTTTATCCTGGCGGGCTACCAAAAAAGCGATAAAATAATAGAAATACCATAATTCAAAATCTAGGGAGCGAGACGCTCCCACTACCGTAATATCTAAGGGTAGTAGTGCGGGCATCTTGCACGCTTGTTATCCCCATTAACCGGATTTGATATTAAATAAATTTTTGCTCGCTTTTGAAGAATTGACAGCGTAAAATCATGGCATCAAACAATATTAACTCGGAAATAGGAATTACATATTAGCAGGCAAGATACCCGCACTACCATAACAATAGAATACAGTAGTGGGAGCGTCTCGCTCCCTAGCAGGGTGTTAAAAAATGCTACCTCTAGCAGGGTGTTAAAAAATGCTACCTCTAGCAGGATGGTTAAAAAATGCTACCTCTAGCAGGGTGTTAAAAAATGCTACAATCAAAGTGTTTGACTTGAAGGTTAACCCATGTCTACTGCAACAGAAATAGAACCTAACGTTGGTAGAGTTTTGCAAATTGTCGATCGCCTCTCCAATTCAGAGCAAGAATTACTATTCAATATTCTCAAAGAACGACAGATCGAAAAACGCCGACAAGAACTTACAGAAAGTATTGCCGAAGCCCATCGGGAATATAAAATGGGTAAAACGCAACAAGTCACTGTTGATGAATTAATGGCATCTTTAAACGATCCCGAAGAAGATATTGAGTACCCTGAATTTACATCCAACCCACAATCAACAATGGATAACTCTCGAATTGACGACAGCGATGCTTTAATCGTTAAAGCCTTTCTTGCAGCCCTCAGTCAACAAGATACCCTTCCCCAAAGTTTACCCAATAACCTCCGCAAAATTGCCCAAAACCTCAGCCAAAATTTAGAAGAACTCTACACAATAGCCACAAAAATCCCTGAATTTGCCACTGAATACGATCGCGCTTACGATCTATTAAACACGGCATCCGCAGAACGGGGAATGGGATTAGATTTTACTCCCGATGACTCCTCTATACCCACCCTTTCAACAACTATTGATAATAGCGTTCCCGATCCCAGCCAGCGTCCTCAAATGACAGAAGTATTAGCAAAATTAGAACAGTTTGATAATGAAACTTTAGCAAAGAAAACATGGGCTGTTTTTACGGCTTCCGATCCAGCAGAAGAATTAAAAAATGCTTTTAATTTCGGACAAATTGGTTTTTAAAAACAGAAACTCTAACTAATGGCCTCAGAACTTTCTTTAATTTATCCCACAATCGATCTATTTCTCTACGATCTGCGCGATGGTTTAGGAGATAGTCCAGAAGCAATAAAGCAGAAAAGCAGCGCATTTTGGCAACGGCTTCCCAATGGCGATCGCGCTTTAGTCGAAGAAGAAAAAGAAGGCAGTTTTATCGAACTCCTCCCCCAAAAATATCAACCTTTACCAGACAATAAAAATGGATTTTATTACCCTGTTAAACTCAATGATACTTTAGCTTTACAAATCGATTATTCTGCTAATCTTCAAGGATCGAAACAACCTTGTAAAATTAAGACATTAGCAGAAAACAAAAAATTTATTATTCGCGATCGCCAAGGAAAGCCAGGCACATTAGGGGAAACTTGGTTAATTTGGGGACAATTAGCCGAGATCGACCAAAATCTAGAAGAAACGGCTAAACAATGTTACGCTGTTTTTTCTAACGAAACGTGGCAAATCGAAGGAATTATCCAACTCGAACAAACGAAACGCGATCGCCATCTCAATGAAACAATTTTTGTGGTTAGTGCAGGGATCGGCACCGCTTCCGCTTCTGCCTCTTCCGTTGCCAATTTTGCTGAAGATATTATGATGAATATTCATCCCCCTCAGCAACAACCTTTAACAACTGGATATTTATTCCAGATTTATCTTTTTGCCCTGCTTCTCAGCTTGGTTGTCGGTTTTATATCCAGTGTAATTATGAGACTATTAATGCAGTTTCCGTGGCGAAAAAGCAAATCTCCTTAACGATCGCGCCAAAAATGCAAGCCACTATAGAGTTGAAAGGCTTGATCCCAAAGACTAGGTTTGCGTCGTTCGAGATCAATACGAGATTTGAGGCGATCGAGGGTTTCACGAAAGTCGATCGCCGTCTCAGCAAAAATAGTAAAATCATCTCGAACAGGGCATTTGCTTAAAGTATCATCTAAAAATTCCGTCAAATAATGCCAATTTTTACTCGCCGTTTCTCGTTCTCCAAGAGGCAAAGAAGTAGGTTTTGTGGCGAAAGTAACCCCTTTTTGAAATTGATAAGTGCGATCGCAAAAGCGAAGAATACAATTTCTCTGAGGTAGGTGCAGATCGCAAAAAGGAACGCTATCTTGTTTTTGAATTTTGCGCTGTAATTTGCGCCTCGCACCAAAAACCACCACCGACTCAAATAAAGGAATGCGCCCAATAACGCGCTGAGTGACTTCTGGCCAAGTGAAACTAAATTCTCCCTCGGATCCGGCACTACTTTTACAGCGTACTAGAATTTGAGAGTTGAGGGTTTTAAAATAATGCACCTCCAACACCTCGATCGCCTCAATTTGACTCAAAGGGAAACAAAAACTGGGAATATTAACCTGTTGGAAACGGGAAACATAATAAACAAGTTCGCCCATTTTTCCAGGACGATATAGCCGCCATCCTCTTGTCGGTAAGCGCAAACGGGCAGTATAAGCATCCAAATTGACAATCTTACCAAAGGCCTTCGCCGCTTCTTGCTTCGCTGCTGGGGCGATCGGTTCGAGAATTAAGACCCCTAAACTTTCCCCTCCTTGGGTTGTCACCGCATCGGCGATCGCCTGTTCCTTTTGCGATCGCGCCGCTATTTCCAGGCGAGAAATTCCCTTACGAATTTGAGCAATAAGTTTAGGATTCGTCGTTTTGGGTAAAAGATAAAGATAAATTTTTTCCGCAGCTTCTCGCTTCCCGAGTCCTTCCTGAATGCGCCCAGCATAAAATCGCACCCAAGGGTTCTTACCATCCTTGTCAATCAGGGGTTTTAAGAGTTTAGCCGCCCCCCGGTAATCTTGCCGCTTGATGGCTTCTGCAACGCGATCGAGCATGATTGAGATAAAGTGTTGTTGTTGTACTATCGGCTTGCGATTCAGCAATAGGGTTTTTTTCTATTATGTCCTCCATCCCGTCAATTAGCTGTCAAATCCCCCAAGAATGGCTTGAAGCCATCGATCGCTATGCCTCCGAACGGGATCTGAATCAGTCTGATGTTCTCAAATTGGCGATCGCCTCTTTTCTCGAACTGGACTCTTCCTCTATTGTCCCAGAATCGGATCAGTTAGCTGCCCTCACTAAACAGTTAACCCTCGTTAGCAAACAAGTCAAAAATCTGCACAAACGCTTGCAAACTGTTGAAAAGAAAGATGAAAAAGATGAGTTAGTTAAATCGATCGCCCCGGCGATAGTGGAAACCGTAGAAGCAGAATTTGTCTCCCCTGAGTGGGATACCCCCCCATCTCACCCAGTAAACTTGGAAAATCTAGCCAAATCTGGACTAACTTTAGAGGAACTCTGCGACCTCAAACAACTCAACCTCGAATCAGTTTCTACTCGAGCCCACAGAGCAACTTTACCCGTTGAAGCGGCGATGGAGTTAGCCACGGGTTGGCACTATCAGCCGAGGACACAAAGGTATTATCCACCCGTTGGGATCGGCGCTCGCTAAGGGGGAAGTTTTCCCTTTAATTCGCTATCATAGGAAGATTGCCCTTTTTGGCGCGATCGCAATTCTCTCTTTTATTCACAGAATTCTAAATCAATTATTACCATGTCTCTCCCTATTATTGCTATTATCGGTCGTCCCAATGTGGGCAAATCCACCTTTGTTAATCGTTTAGTGGCGAATCGCATTGCGATCGTTCACGATGAACCTGGAATCACCCGCGATCGCACTTATCAAGAAGGATTTTGGGGCGATCGTGACTTTCTGGTAGTGGATACAGGAGGGTTAGTTTTTGACGACGATACAGAATTCCTCCCCATGATTCGGGAACAAGCAATGGCGGCGCTACAAGAGGCAAATGTGGCTATTTTAGTGGTAGACGGACAAACCGGACCTGTCCCCGCCGATGCGGAAATTGCCCAATGGTTACGCCTACAACCCGTCCCTTTCTTTCTCGCGGTCAATAAATGCGAATCTGCTGAAGAAGGACTCGTACAAGCAGCACAGTTTTGGGAACTCGGTTGCGGGGAACCCTATCCCGTCTCTGCTATTCACGGCAGTGGTACGGGAGAATTACTGGATGAAGTGGTGAAGGTATTACCCGCAAACGAAGATATTCCCGAGATTCCGGAAACGAAAGTGGCAATTATCGGTCGTCCTAATGTAGGTAAATCGACTTTACTGAATATGTTAACCGGGGAAAATCGTTCTATTGTTAGCCCGATTTCTGGGACAACTCGAGACACAATTGATATGCGAGTTGAACGAGATGGAAAGTATTACCGTCTTATCGATACGGCGGGTATTCGTAAAAAGAAAAATGTACAATATGGGGCAGAATTTTTTAGCATTCACCGTGCTTTTAAAGCTATTCGTCGCGCCGATGTAATTATTTTTGTTTTAGATGCCGTCGATGGTGTAACAGAACAGGATCAAAAGTTAGCAAATCGGGTCATGGAAGAAGGTCGTGCAGCAGTTTTAGCTATTAATAAATGGGATGCAGTTGAAAAGGATTCTTACACGATTTATGATTACGAGAAACAAATTAAAGACCGCTTATATTTCTTGGATTGGGCTGAACCTTTATTCATTAGCGCCTTAACTGGACAACGGGTAGAAAAACTTTTAAATCTTGTCGATAAGGCTTATGAATCCCATCAAAGGCGCGTTACTACTGCGGTAGTTAATGAAGTTTTACAAGAGGCGGTTGAATGGCATTCTCCTCCTACTTCTCGTCAAGGCAAACAAGGGAAAATTTACTACGGAACTCAAGTTAGTATTCAGCCTCCTACTATTACCCTTTTTGTCAACGATCCTAAGCGTTTTAATGATGGTTATCGTCGCTATATCGATCGCCAATTCCGAGAACAGTTAGATTTTACTGGTACTCCCATTCGCATTCTTTGGCGAGGGAAAAAGGTACGAGATCTGGAAAAAACGGCCAACAAGGCTACGAGGGTTTAAGGGATAAGCGATCGCCTCTCCATCTTCATGACAAAATAGCAAGCGATCGCCTTTTCAGTCCCAAAACCTAACTTAATGAGTTAATGCCAATAATTCAGATTCAACGCGATCGAGTAATGCTTCTGCGGGACGAGTGCGATCGTATAATTTAGGAACCCAATCATCTCCCCAAAATAAGAAGCAACTGGTTTCTCCTTCGAGAATCCATTCCCTTGCTTCTATTAAAAATTGTTGTCCTGTTGCTGATAAATTGTTCCCAGAATCGACAATTTTCCAATAGCGATCGCTGACCCGACAAATCGTTTCTACTGCCTGTTTTTGCGCCTCAGAACCTGCCCATTGACTCAGATCGAATCCGGAGGTATTACCCACATTCCATGCCCCTGTTTGCACAAATGCTTCCTCTTCTGGAGGATGTTCTTGCAAATAGTCCGATAATTTCAGCGATCGCAAGGACGTAGAATTATTGCGAATCATCTCAATAAATGGCGTGAAAAAGTGACCAAAAAAGCCAGATTGTTCGTGCATTTGTCGAAACCAACCACCATTTTCTCCATCAGACCAAGTTGTAACTAAACGCGGTGCATCTGGTGCGGGAGAATGCGCTATTTTCTGACAGACTTCGCGATCGAACCAAACCGGATCGGTGCCGCTTTCTTGAGCATTAGAAATATCTCGTTCTCGTGGTATAATGGCAATAGTTTTGCCCTCGTAAGTTGCCTTGTAGGGCTTGTAAATATCAAGGATACCGCTTTCGGGTTTAATATGCACCCCATCGACAACAACATAGGAATATCCCACCTCAACTAATGCGGGAATCATTTCCATACAAAATGCCATTTCTGGCGGCCAAAAACCTGTAGGAGAACGTCCAAATGCTTTCTCGACAATCTCTTTTCCTCGTACTAAATGTTCCTGCCAATCTCGTTGCGGAATAAGCGGGAAAATGGGATGATAGTATCCCATGCCAATTAACTCGATATTGTTCGCTTTTCCGTAGCGGTCGAGCATATCGGGAATGTTAATAAATGGTGCATATTTTTCGATAATTTCAGGATCGAGAAATTGTTCCAAGAGGATCCCCGAAAAACCCACTTGCAAAGCAGCAGCATCTTGCAGTAAATTGGCATAGCGTACCGCTCTTTCGTAACAGCGCATAATTTGCTCTGCTTCAAAGGGATTTTCTTCGATTAATAGCTGCAAATTCCCTGGAGGTTGGTGCATATGCAAGCCCAAGGCATGGTAAATTTGTTGTGTCATTTTTTCTCTCTTTTTTATTGATTACTGATTATTAGGAATAAAGCTCTAAAAAATATCTAAATTTTCTGTTGCCTATTCCCTATTCCCTATTCCCTATTCCCCCCATACTGAATGCGATAAATGCGTCCGTTTGCTTCCTCCGTAAATAGCAAACTACCATCGGGTAATACTAATAATCCCACAGGTCGTCCCCAAGTGGAAGGAATTGATGGATCGAGGAGAAAACCGGTTAAAAAATCTTCATATTCCCCCGTCGGTCGGCCTGTATCATCAAAAGGAACAAAAACCAATTTATATCCCGTTCCGCGATCGCGGTTCCAAGACCCGCGAAAGGCTACAAATGCACCATTATGATATTTTTGGGGAAAGGTTTCTCCATCGTAAAATTGTAGCCCTAAAGCCGCAGAATGAGATTGAAATAAAACATCGGGAGTTAAGGTTTTTGCTGCTAATTCTGGGTTTTTACTGCGACCATTTTGCAGTTGACGCGGATCGAGTAAGTTAGGACTAAGATAAGTAAATGGCCAGCCGTAGAACTCCCCTTCTCGAATGCGAGTCAAATAATCAGGAACGAGATCATCCCCCATCCCATCCCGTTCATTTACAGTTGTATAAAGTTCTTCCGTCACGGGATGAAAATCCAAACCGACAGGATTTCTTAACCCAAAAGCAAAGGTTTTCTGGTTCGATCCGTCTATATTGGTAACTTGTACGGAAGCGCGAGGTAATTCTTCAACATCAACATTAGAACGAGAACCAACAGAAATATAGAGCTTTTTTCGATCTGGAGAAATGACAACATTGCGCGTCCAATGTTGATTGTATCCTCCTCCTGGTAAATTAATAATTTTTGTTCCTCTTCCTTCTAGTTCTTCTTGTCCTTCGCGATAACTATATTGACGCACTGCATTAGTATTTCCCAAGAAAAAAGCATCATCAGAAAAGGTCATTCCAAAAGGAATATTTAAGTCATTTTCAGCATCTGCAAAAGTGTTGCGAGTTTCTGCAAAACCATCTCCATCTTTGTCTTTTAATAAACGAATGCGATTTTGACGAGTTTCGGTAACTAAAACATCTCCTGTGGGGGTTAACGCTAACCAACGAGGACGATCTAAATTATCAGCAAAAATATTCACCTGAAATCCTTGGGGAAGATTGAGGCTAGGATTGTTAGGAATAGACACAACTTGAGGACTTTTGGACGCACTGCTGGTAGAAAAAGGATTGGGAAGGCGATCGAGGGAAATGCGAATGGGTTGAGGGGTGAAAATTTCGGTTGGAATTAAATTATCTGGCGATCGCGGCACAATTTCTTTCTCTTGAGAATAGTCTTTTTGTTCCACTGAACGAGAAGTGCTACAAGCAGTTAAGACGAGAAAGGCGATCGCGCACAAAAGATTTTTAGAACTATATTTAGCAAGATAATTTGGTAAATTCATGGTAAATTATGGATAAAAATTGGATTTTATTTGGGTGCATCTCAGTTTTGTAAAAATAGCGAGCAATGTAAAAATAGCGAGCAAGATGCTCGCACTACCCCTATTATGGTTTATTGTAGTGGGAGCATCTTGGTTGTTAATAGGTCAATCCTAACTTAAACTAACGCGGCAACCTTCTCCTCGGGAACTTGGAATAAAGGCGTACTGAGATAGCGTTCCCCAAAACTGGGTTGAATCATGACAATTAATTTTCCCTTATTCTCTGGACGCTTACCCACCTCGATCGCGGCTGCAAGGATAGCCCCCGTAGAAATCCCCGATAATAGCCCCTCTTCCCGCGCCAAACGACGACCATAGGAGAAAGCATCCTCATCCTTGACTTTGACCACCTCATCAATTAAATCAACATTTAACACTTCCGGGACAAAACCCGCACCGATGCCTTGAATTTTATGGGGTCCGGGTTCTCCTCCTGATAGAATAGCGCTGTTTTCCGGTTCGACAGCGATCGCCCGAAAAGAAGGCTTTTTCCCCTTAATAAACTCGCTAACCCCCGTAATTGTACCGCCAGTTCCCACCCCAGAGATGAGAAAATCCACTTGTCCGTCGGTATCTTCCCAAATTTCCTTACCCGTGGTCAGGCGATGAATTTCAGCATTAGCCGGATTGTTAAACTGCTGTAAAATATAAGCATGAGGAGTATTATCGGCAATCTCTTGCGCCCTGGCGATCGCCCCCTTCATCCCCGTCTTTGCGGGAGTTAGTTCCAACTGCGCCCCATAAGCCCCTAACATCGCCCGACGTTCCACACTCATACTTTCTGGCATCGTCAAGATTAGTTTATAACCTTTCGCTGCCGCCGCCATAGCCAAGGCGATCCCCGTATTCCCTGAAGTAGGTTCGACTAATATCGTTTCTGCGGCATTGATAAGTCCCTCTTGTTCCGCTTTATTAATCATGTGTACCCCAATGCGGTCTTTCACCGAAGCGGCGGGGTTCATGCCCTCCAATTTAACAAGAATTTGGGCAACACACCCCTCTGATTGAGGAATAACGTTCAGTCTGACTAAAGGAGTCCGACCGATTAATTCTGTAATACTGTTAGCAACCTGCATATTTCTGATGTTTAGTTAGTATCTCCATGAACAATTGCAAGTATCGCATTTTGACCCGACCGATCGGAAATACCCTCGAAAATTCTGCAAAACTTGCGATCGCCATCCTAAGATTATAAAGGGTTAGAATTTTGCTTATGAGCGATAGGGAAGCGATCGCGACTTCTTCTCCGATCTCGTTTGTCAATGTCGCTCCAGCCCAGAAAAAGCCTATAATAATTTCATAATAAATTCAGGATCAAAACCTTCCACTTATATCGATCGCGGAAAAAAGAATGCTTCAAGGCTCAATCCTACAACAACTCACAACAACCCATAAAAAGGCTAATCGTTCTCTCAATTTGGGAGTTTATTATAAAAATACCCTTATTGCGCTATGTCATGCCCTCGAAGATTTTATCTTAGAAACCGAGAGCAAACCCATTGCGATCGCGGCTTTTCAGCGAGGTAAATGGTATTTGAAAGAAGCCGATCGCTATGGAGAAATTGCCGCAAAAGCCTCGGATATCGCGATTTTAGCTACTCCTGACAGCAATTGGGCAGATCATCCCACCTCGCAAAAAGAGAATCTTTTTTTGGTGGATCTCTCTCCTGGGGATCCCGTAGCCCAAGAATGGCATTTAATGATTCTCTCTCCCACTTACACAGCGATGGTCCTCTGTCAAGAATTATCCGACTCGGACTATGGAGAAGCAGGAGTACCCGATAACGATCTAGAACGAAAATTTTATGGGTTTTGGACCTTTGAACCGGAATTAGTTCGAGAAGCCGTGGCATTAACCATCGCCCATATTGGCGAATACGATCGCGATCTGCAACAACACCTCAGCGATCGAGTGGAAACCATGACCGCAGAATTCGGCCATTGTCAGAGGGATGACCTTAATGAGATCGTCGCCAAAGTTGTTGATTATTTACACGCTATTCATCAGGACTCGACAACCAGAGAAGCCAGATCGCGATCGCTAGATAATAATTTAACCTCAAATGAAGTGCAAGCATATCTGCGAATGGCGCAACTGATCGATCGCACAGATGCCAGTAACCCCAATGCGGCGGCGGAAGTGGCTGCCATTGCCGAAGCAATGGGACAACTGTTAGACTTACCAGCATGGCAGATCAAACGCTTGCGCTTGGCGGGATGGCTGCATCGCCTTACCCCCCTACAAGGTGCAACCCAAATGAGCGATCCTCAGTCAAAAGCGCAAGAGGAAATGCTGCAAAAACAGGGGCTATTACCGAAAGCCTCAATTTTGCGAATCATGCCCCAATTGAATGCGATCGCCCGCATTATCACTTATAAGAGCGAGCATTGGGATGGCTCGGGACAGCCGGAAGGATTATCCTATGATAGTATTCCTTTAGAGTCGCGAATTTTAGCCGCGATCGCGCATTTTCAGTGTTGTATTGTCCGGTATCGGGAAGAAGGTCGCGAGAACCCCCTAGGAGACGCTTTAAGCAACTGTCAAGAAAAAGCGGGGCAAATCTTCGATCCCAAGTTAGTCGAGGCTTTAGGGCTATTAGCAATGGGAATGCAGCAAGGAATGACACTGCAAGCCAGTCAGCCCAAAATTTCCACAGGAATTTGGCTTCTGGATGAATCGGAAAATCGGCAACAACAACCAATAACAAACAACTCATCACCAAAATAAATGAATATTGAAGCAATTCGCGCCGGACAAAACAAGCAACTTTCGGGAATGAATTTGGAAGATGAAGATTTTTCGGACTGCCAACTTGATAATATTAATTTGGCGGGGGCGAATTTAGTGGGTGCAGATTTTTCTCGGGCGACTCTCAAAGGGGGACGTTTGGATGGTGCTAATTTATTAGGGGCAAATCTCAATCAAGCGGATCTGCGCGCTAATTTTTTAGGGGCGAATTTGATGCAGGCAGATTTAAGCAATGCAGACTTGCGGGGAAGTAATTTACGAGGAACGAATTTGATGGGGGCAAAGTTTTTCCAAGCGTCCCTTTCTGGTGCTTTTTTGAGTGGTTCTAATCTAACGGGAGTGAATCTCCAAGGGGCAGATTTACGCGGGGCAGATTTGCGCGGGGTTAACTTTAATAGTGCCAATTTAAAAGGAGCAAACTTGGCACAAGCAGACCTACAAGGGGCAAATTTAAGCGAGGCAAATTTAGAAGAAGCAGACTTGCGCGGAGCCAATTTGGCGGGGGCAAGTTTGGCGGGAGCAAATTTACTTTGTGCCGAGTTAGAGGGTGCTAATTTAAAAGGAGTGAACCTCGATCGCACTTGTTTGGTCGGTACAGTTATTAATATTAATGAATGATAAGGCGATCGGTTTACTCATACCAGATAGACTCAATTTTTTGCGCGATCGCATTTCCTTTTTCTTTATTTTTTTCCCCTAATAAAACTGTAACGTGACCCAATTTACGACCGATGCGAGATTCGGTTTTTCTGTACCAATGAACGAAAGCATGAGGAATATTGGCTAATTGTTCTCGCTTATTTTGATAATCGGATTGAGAATTTTCAAAGCCCAATAAATTAACCATTACAGCACTATTACAAAGCATTTTGGGGGAATGTAACGGCATTCCCGTCACCGCTTCGAGTTGCATGGCAAATTGAGAGATATCGCAGGCATCTAAGGTAAAATGACCGGAATTATGAGTGCGAGGGGCGATTTCGTTAACTAATACTTGGTTTTCTTGAGTGAGAAAGAGTTCGATCCCAAATATCCCGACCACTTGTAGGCGATCGAGGAGTATAGTTGCAATGCGCTGTATCTCTGCGTTGACTTCCACAGAAACAGAAGCGGGGGCAAAAACACGGCGACAAACTTGATTTTCTTGTTCAGTTTCGACCACAGGATAAACAACAACTTCTCCATTGACCCCTCTCGCTGCCATTACCGCGAGTTCGCAGCTAAAAGGGATAAACTCCTCAATGAGCATTGAGGGGCGTTCTAGGCGATTCCAGAGGGCTTCTAGGGCGTTTTTGTTGGCGAGGATAAAAGTGCCGCGTCCATCGTAGCCGTGTCTTCTTGCTTTGAGAACAACGGGAAAGCCATATTTTGAGTTTATTTTGGCATCTTTTTCGAGGACTTGAAAGCGAGGGATGGGTAAACCGATTTTCTGCAAATATCGGCGCTGATCGGCTTTGTCTAATAAGGGTTCTAAAGACGCTAAACTGGGGCGAAAGCAAGTGCCTTTTTCTGCGAGGACTTTGAGGGCTTCTAGGTTGACAAATTCGTTTTCAAAGGTGATGATGTCGCAGTAATCTGCTAGTTTTTGAGTTGCATTTACGTCTGCGATCGCGCTTAAAACAGGATTTGCGGTGATTCTCGCGGCAGGATCGTCAGGGTTGGGAGTTTGTACAATCAGTTCTATATCGCGGCTTTTGGCTTCTTTTGCCATCATCCCTGCGAGTTGTCCTCCTCCGATTACACCGACTTTTTTCATGTCTCGATTACCCGATCTTTAACCTTTAGATTATGCTAGATTATGCCGGATTTGGGGAATTTTAGCTCGGCAATTATGAAAATGCGATCGGCGATAACAGGAAAATTCTGGCGATCGCCTTCACTAGAACAGTCTAAGTTGTAGTTTTTTTGGGCTTAATTTCCAAAACGAAACCTAAAGCGTTGAGCAGTTCAATTAAAGCATAAATCTCCCTTCCTTCAGAATCTGCTAACTGGCGATCGCACGTCTTATAATATCGTTCGATTTCTTCTGAAAGGCAATTCGTGCGCTTGCGGGATTCTATCACATCTTGAAGACTTGCCCGCAACAATTTGGGATCGGGTTCTTCTCCTTCTAAATCTAAGATGGCTTCAATATAGCTTGCAGCCCGAAGCGGATCTTGTAAAGATTCAATTAATGCTTCTTGCCAGCTATCGCTTAGAGGAGTTTTGACGGTTTTCATGATCTTTAATTCTCTCTTTAAATTTTACAACTTAATCCCCAATACTTGAGTATGCGCCCCTCTCGCCTGGGTGACACCAATAGTCCGTTGTGCAGATTCGATCATGGGACGACGCAAACTAACAACAATAAACTGCGCTTGTTCTGCTTGTCTTTTAATCATTTTAGCTAACCTTTCCACATTTGCACCATCTAAAAACATATCCACTTCATCGAAGGCATAAAAAGGAGAAGGGCGATAGCGTTGCAGGGCAAAAATAAAGCTAAGTGCGGTTAAAGACTTCTCTCCTCCAGACATAGAACTGAGACGCTGTACGGGCTTTCCTTTGGGATGGGCGATGAGGTTTAATCCCCCAGAAAAAGGGTCTTCTTCGTCATCTAAACCCAAGTAGCCATCACCTTCAGACAGACTGGCAAAAATGCCTTGGAAGTTCTCATTTACTGCATCAAAGGCTTCTCGAAAGGCACGGAAACGAAGGGTTGTAAAGTTTTCAATTCGCAGTAATAGTTCTGTACGTTCCCCTTCTAAAGTTGTTAGTTTTTCGGACAGTTCTTGTAAGCGTGCATTGGTGCGTTCGTGTTCCTCTAATGCCAACATATTAACGGGTTCCATTGCTTCGAGACGACGTTGAGCATTGCGGAGTTCTTTTTGGAGTTGTTCGAGGTGAGTTGTGTAGGTTTCTGCGGTCAGTTTTTCTCCTTCTGAAGGAACGAGATCGGAGACTTCGGGAAGAGGATCGGGAAGTTCTAATTCTTGTTCTTGACGCTGTTGTTGTAAATTGGCTAAAGATGCCTGGCGTTCTTGTTGACTATCTTGGATTTTCTGTTGTTGCCAAATTGTTTTTTGTTGACTATCTTGGAGACTGCGGAGAGTTTCTTCAGCGCGATCGCGATCGCGTTTCGCTTCCATCAGTTCGCTGGATAACAGTTGCAAAAGTCCTTCACTTTCTTGAATTTTCTCTTCAACTTTGGTTAAGTCTTGAGTAATTTTGATTTGTTGTTGTTCTGCTTCTATTTTCTTCTTTTGTTCTACCGTCAGCATTGCCCGCGATCGCTCTACTTTTTCTTGTAAGCGCAAACATTGATTTTCAAGGTCTAATAATTGATTTTCTGCTTGACGAAATGCCTGTTCTTTGGCCTGTAGTTCTTTTTCTTGGTCTTTAATCAAAGTTTGAATTTCTTGCCATTCGCTAGAAGTTTGATTTTCTTCCAATTCTGCTAATTTAGCTTGTTCTCCTTGTAGTTGCTGTTCTAATTCTGGCAGAGTTTTTGCTAATTCTTGCAGGCGAATTTTAGCATTACCTGACTCTTGGCAATTATGAGTCAATTGTACGGTTAATTGTTCCTTTTGTTTCGAGAGGCGATCGCGTTCTTTTTCTGCTTGTTCTTGACGGAGATTTTGTTCTCGCTGCTGCTGCCGAGTTTCAGTTAACTTTTGGCTCAATTCCTTGACAGTTTCCGATTTATCTGATAACAATTTCTCGCATTTTTCGAGAATAATTTCAATTTCATTTAAACGATTTGTAAGAGTATTAATCTCTTGGGATTTTTCGGGAACGGCGGTGCCAAAATGGAGGGAAGAACGCGCATTAATACTTCCTCCAGTCATTGCCCCACTACTTTCTAATAACTCCCCTTCTAAGGTGACAATACGAGCCTTTCCTAGATTAGCACGAGCCTCTTCTAAGGTTGCAAAAACAACAGTAGTACCGAAAACATAGGCAAAAATCGGCTTATATTTAGGATCGCAATCAATTAATTTAAAAGCAAAATCAATAAATCCTTTCGCATAATTTAACGGCGAAGATTGGGGAATATTTGGCTTTCTCATTTTATTTAAAGGCAAAAATGTAGCTCTTCCTCCTCTTTTCTGTTTTAATAGTTGAATGCCCATCGATGCAACAGTATCATCTTCAACCACAATATTTGCCAATCTTCCACCGGCTGCTGTTTCTAGAGCAAGTTTATACTGCTGTTCGACTTGCGCTAATTGTGCCACCAAACCACACACGCCAGGAATATCAGCTTTGAGGATAATTTGGGTAGCATTCGTTCCTTGTACTTCTTGCTGTGCTTGAGCCTTGGCTTCTAACTTATCTAATTGTCGCTGTTTCTCTCGCTGTTCATTTGATAATCTATTTCGCGTTTCTTCAGCAAGATTTCGTTCCTCTTCAGCCGTAGCCAATTGTTGCGCGATCGCTTGAATTTGTGCTGCGAAAGCTGTATCATTAAAATTAGAGAAATTTTCATGTTGTGTTGCAAGTTCTTCTTCAACCGATCGCAACAGTTGAGTTTGTTCTGCTATTTTTTGTTCGAGTTGATTTTGGCGTTCTTGTAATTGTGCTTGTTCTGTACGCTGAGGATCGATTAATTTTTGCAGAGAACCAATATGCTTGCTTAAAGCGGCTTGTTGTTGAACCCAAATATCTGACGCAGCAGCGAGTTCATTGGCTTGATCTTTATATGCTGCTAAATTATTACGATCGCGATCGCATTCTGTCTGTAATTGCTCCATTGTTTCATTTTCCAACACCGACTGTTCTTGACTGAGGCGATCGAAGTCATTCCGAAACTGTTCGATTTCTTGAGTCGTGCGCGAAATTGTTGCTTCAGCTTGTTGCAAAAGCGAATTTAACTCTTGTTGACGCTGTTGGAGTTGGCTGCGTTTAAGTTTTTGACTGGCTAATTGAGAAGAGATAGAAAGTTGCTCATCTTCCCCTAATTCTTTAACCCGTGTATTGAGATCGTTTAAGTTTTTGGTTGCTTCAGCAATCTTAGCAATAAGTTTCTCTAACTTCTCTGCTAACTTGGCCAATTCTGCATCTTCTGCAATAATTTTATCTTGTACTTCTCGTTCCTGTTGCTGCAAAGAACGCCAAAGAACGATCGCTTCCCATTGTTGTTGTTCTTGAATTTGTGCCTTGAGTTTTTTGTATTTCTCTGCTTTAATGCGATCGCCAGCCAACTTTTCCAGCGATCGCGTTAATTCCTGCTGAATAATCTGACAGCGTTCCTCTTTTTCCTTAACTTCTTCTAATGTTGATTTAACCCGTTCAATTTTGCGATCGAATTCCGCAACTCCAGCCAACTCATCAATAATTTGTCGGCGTTCTTTGGAATTCATGCTAATAATACTGGTAACATCCCCTTGCAGCACGATATTATAGCCTTCAGGGTAGATCCGCAGTCGTCGCAATTGTTCGTGCAAATCCCCCGCCGTACAGGGTTCATCGTTGATAAAATAGTTTGAGGAGTAACTCCCCCCTTTCGTCACCCGCAACCGTCGCGTTATTTTCCAATCTGGAGTCTGGGGTTGAGATTTGGGAGCGGGAGATGTACCATTTTCTAAGAACTCGTTATCCTCCTCTGTTCCCTCTTCCACTATTGCCTGTTCCCTGTTCCCTGTTGCCTCTAAATCCGATAAATCAAACGTAACAGAAACGCTAACTTCTGAAGTCCCTTTTTGGTTAAGATGATTGTGATTGACAAGATCGGGAAGACGTTCTGCTCGCATCCCTTTAGAACTGGCTAACCCCAAGCAAAATAATAGCGCATCAAGAATATTAGATTTTCCCGACCCGTTGGGGCCGGAAATTACCGTAAATCCTGTTAGTAATGGAACGTTCGTTGTCCCCCCAAATGACTTGAAATGAGACAGTTCGACGCTCTTAACATGAACCATTTATCAATTATCGATTTAGTCGCGATCGCTCGCCAATTTTCTCTTGGGAATTAGGAATGGAAAAGCGATCGCGTGTCAACGTACAGAAGTATCGATCGATTTTAGCAGGAACGACGGGAGGATGTGGCGATCGCAATGAAAATTCAGAGAATTTCAGCATTATAGCTTTTTCTCTGGAGTAGTTTTGGAGAATGTGCATTCAATGGGAATTGTAAGAAAAACCTATTATTGCTCATTTTTCCGATCGCGCACCCACTGACGAAGCGATCGCACCATTGTATTATCATCTTGCTCGGTTTCTGCTAAATCTAACCATTGTTTGATCAGGGTTGCGGGAACATCTGGAAATGTCAGAGAGCGATCGCAAGAGACATATTTTTCCGCTTTGAGTTGATAGATTTTAAATGCTTTTTTCGTATAGCGCCAAATTTCAGAAATGCCCAAATCTTGATAAATTTGAAACCGACGACTTGAAGAACTATTAATATCTACTTCGATAATGAGATCGGGAGGTGGATCGATTTCCGAATCTATCTTTTTTCCACGAACTTTAGACGCATTTTGAATATAAAACCCTGCATCTGGTTCTGCACCTCGCTGTAAATCCTCACGGTTAAGAGTTACAGAACCTACTCCACGAATAGGCATATTAAATTCTTCCGTTAACGCAATAATAATTCTTTCTAAAAGATGTTTATTAATTTCATGAATATCTGAAGGCATAATAATTTCTAATACACCGCGATCGTAAGCTAAACGAGTCGATCTCCTGTCTCCTAAATCAACTAACAAAGCCTGATAAGTTTGCCAACTTACATTGGGTAAAACTACTCTTTGAGTAATCTTCCCTTGTAAATCATTAATTCCCAAATCTTCAGTATCGTGTTGAGGTAATGCCAGCGCTTGTCTCATAAGACCTCTATTTTTCTAGAGAAGATAGACTCAATTTTAACACAATACTATCATTGTAGCGTAATGCGATCGTAGAAAAGATGAATAATAGAATCGGGTGCATCTCAAAGTTGCAAATTTACAAAATTTCCTCGAATAACTCAGATTCTAGGGAGCGAGACGCTCCCACTACAATATTTGAAATATTTCGAGAATTGAGGTAGTGCGAGCATCTTGCTCGCTATTTTTACCAAACCTCGCTATTTTTACCAAACCTCGCTATTTTTACCAAACCTCGCTATTTTTACCAAACTGAGATGCACCAATAGAATCTTTATTGCGATCGCAAAATTCTTTTAGCAAACTATCTAAACTAACATTACGAAGTTTGGCCAATTTCATTAATGCTTCCGTTCTTTCTACATCTCGATCTTCTATTTGTTCGATATATTCAATTAACTTACAATGTTCTGATTCAGTTAACTCCCCCCATTCATTTCGTTCTCGCAAATCGTCAAAATTCTCTTGATCACGCGCAGAAAGGCGACATTGAATAATTTTAATTAACTCTAGTTCTTCCGAATTCGATAGTACATTGACTGCACTCGGATTTGCTTTAGTCGATAGAGATTCAAGAAAAGCGATCGCTTCGGGCAAACTTTCTTGGGGCAAGCAATCGACTAGCTGAATAACTCTCTGGCGCATTTCTACTGTCATTGTTCCCCTCAATTTGAATGCAATACTATCATTGTAGCGCAATGCGATCGCTTTTGATTAATGGAGAAAAGAGAGGCAATGCGATCGCTCTATTGACTTGACTTGCTCACAAACTTCTAATATAATGGTGGAGTAACTCAATTATTTAAAAAAAAATGATTGCATTTGAAACAATACGCCAAGATATTGACACCTTGCCAGAAGAAGCACAAACACTTCTCATCGATTTCATTCAGTTACTCAAAAAACGTTATCCTCAACCCGAACTAAAACAGGAGAGTTCTGAAAAAAGCACCTATGAGCAATTGGAAGAAATCGGATTTATTGACTGTTGTGCTGTTGAGGAAAACTTATCTACAACTTATAAGGAAGTCTTAGCTCAAACATTAACGAAAAAATATGATAATCGCTGATACAGGATTTTGGCTAGCTCTCACCGATCCCAAAGATAGCTATAACCAAGGATGGTTTAGGAATATATCATCAAGGCTTATACAGTGAAGCAGATTGAGAGGGATGTAATAAAACATAGAAACAGGGAATAATAAACAGCGTTAACACTGTTGCAACGGATAGACCAGAAAAGACAACAATTCCCAAGGGTTGTAAAAATTCAGAACCTTCTCCTAATCCTAATGCTAAAGGAAATAATCCCAATACTGTAGTAATTGTCGTCATCAAAATGGGACGCAATCTTTGGGGTGCAGCTTTTAACATTGCCGTAGCGCGATCGCATTCGTATTCTGTGCGAATCTGATTGGCCAATTCTACCATAATAATCGCATTATTAACAACAATTCCCACTAAGAGAACTGCCCCTACTAACACTGTTGCTCCGATCGCAGTTTGCGTAATATACAATCCTAAAATACCCCCAGCTAGGGCAAGAGGAACAGTTAAAATAATCACAAAAGGATCGATTAGGGAATTATACTGAACTGCCATAACGACAAAAACCAAAAAGATTGCTAGTCCTCCTAACAATTTTAATGAGTCTTGTAATTGTTGATTACTTTCTGCTGTGGTACTGGGTAAAAAACGCACCCCTGAAGGTAACTCAACCGTATCTAAAATTGTGCTAACCTCTGCCAAAGCACCACTTAAACTTGCACCTTCATTCAAATTTCCTGCGATAATAAACACCTGACGCTGATTAATTCTTTGAATTTCTGCGGGTGCATCTCCCTCTTCTAACGTCACAACATCTTCTAAACGCACTGGGCGATTATTATTAGTAAAAAGAGGAATTTGCATTAATTGGGCAGTGCGCTGACGATATTCTTCTCCTAATTGTACCCGAATATCGATGAGGCGATCGCCCCGTTGTAGTTGCGTTGAAACTGTTCCTTGAATAGCCGTTTGAATAGTATCTCCGACATTCTCCGTATTCAGTCCTAAACTGGCTAATCTTTCCCATTGTGGAATAATGCGAACTTCAGGTTGAGGTGCATCAGCATCGGGACTAAAACGCGCTAATTTTGCATTCTCATCCAATATTTTTAAAACTTTGTCTCCGACTTGCTTTAACATTTCTTCATCACTTCCTTGGAGCATAATATCCAGATCGGCTCGAAAAATAGGAGAATTGGAGAGGATAATTCCCCGAACTCTTTCGGGAACTAAACGCAAGCGAGTATTGACCAAATTTAATCTTTGAAACTCCTTGCTGACTTTTGCAATAAATGCAGGTAGATTAGTTTCAGGTTTAACCGTAATTGTACTCGAACTTCTCAGTAAGTTAGAAATAGTCAAATTCCCAAATAAAAACCCTCCCACCGTTGTAAAAATATAGTCAGTTTCCGGCTGTTCCTTGAGAATTTGATCCGTAGCATCCATTACCTCTTTATTCGCTTCTAAAGTCGTTCCAGGAGGGAATTGAGCGATTAATTGTGCTTGTCCGGTATTAATAGGAGGCAGAATTTCCCGAGGAATTCGATCTTGCATCCACCAACTTCCTCCACCCAAGAGAAGAAAAGCTAAAAGAATGGCGAGAATGCGAAAACGAATAACTTGAGAAAGTAAGCGAGTATAGTTGATTTGCAAACCGGAAAATTGGCGGTTAAATTGGCGGAAAAACCAAAACTTGTTAATACCACTTTTGGCAGGAATAGCGAGTAAACGAGAAGCTAACATCGGAACGAGAGTTAGGGCTAAAAGCAAAGAGGCTGCAACGGCAAAACTAATGGTTAAAATTAATTCATTAAAGAGGAGAGAAATAAATCCACCAATCAGTAAAAAAGGTAAAACTGCCACTAAATTAGTTAAAGTTGAAGCAATTAAAGCAGATTCTACTTGTTGTGCCTTAACTTGTGCCATTTCAATTACATCTGGCGAAGAAATATAAATATTTCTTTCTCTTTCTTCATCTATCCCTAAGCCATCGGCAATATTTTCTAACATGACAATGGAATTATCAACAACAATCCCCACTCCTAATGCTAATCCTCCCAAACTAAAGACATTAATTGATAAACCAAAGAGTTTCATTAAAACAATGGCTGTAAGGGTTGCTAGGGGAATTGCAGCAACGATAATTAAAGTTTGCCTGAGAGATCCTAAAAAGACAAATACTGCGATCGCGGCCAAAATTGTCCCCGTTAATCCCGCTTGGACGACATTACGAATAGAATTTTGAATAAAGCGAGATTCATCTAAAGTTGTAATCATTTCCATTTCTGCTGGAATGACTCCCGCTTCTTGTAAGAATTTAATACGATTCTTAACATTTTTAACGACTTCAATTGTGTTAGCATCCGGTTGTTTTTGGATGCTCACTTTAACGGCTGGTTTTCCGTTTAAGGTGACAAAAACTCGTCGATCTTCACTGCCATCAATAATTTCAGCAACATCGCGTAAATAAATGCGTCGCTGTCCTAAAATTGTATCGGAATTATTCTCAATTTCTAAGGATAAATCTCGCAGTTCTTGAATACTGTGAAACCGTCCTACTGTCCGCGTTAAAGGTTCTCCTGCTTCTCCTTCTAACCGTCCTCCAGCAATGTCTTGATTGCGTTCTTGTAGCGCATCTAAAACATTTTGTAAACTCACCCCCAGGGCTTGTAAACGGTTGAGATCGATATTGATGCGAATTTCTTCTTGCAGTCCTCCCGAAACATCGACTCCCGAAACTCCTGGAATAATTCCTAATTCTCGGCTGAATTCTTCATCGGCGAAAGTTCTTAATTCGACATCTGATAAAAGGGAAGATTCTAGGGCAAATTCATAAATGGGAAGTTGAGAAGGGTCAAATTTGAATAAGCGCGGTTCTTCAATAATATCAGGAAGGCGATCGCGGGCGCGGTTGAGGGTTGCTGTCGCATCATTTAAAGCCTGGTCGATATCCCCTCCCGGTTCAAAAAAAAGGTCGATACTGATGCGACCTTCGCGAGTTTGAGAAAAGATTTGTACGACCCCTTCCGTGGCGCTGAGAGCCTCTTCTAAGGGCTTTGTGACCTCCTCTACGGCCACTTGGGGAGAGATACCTGCTGCGTCCGCACGCAAGCCAATGCGAGGATAAGTTATGGCCGGAAGGAGATCGACTTGTAAGCGAGAGATGAAGAAAAGACCGATCACAATTAAGGCGATCGCCAGCATCAAAGTGCCAATATGACGGCGAATGGCGATCGCGCTGATGGATGCCCCCAAAACTTTTTTGCGCGAGGGTTTAAGGGAAGAGGGAATAAATTTAGAGGGAGATTCGTCCAACATGGTAATTTACCTGATTTTTAATTCTAAGTTATCGCTCTAAAGCAAGTTGAACTAATGTGATTTATAATTCTAATTTTTCCATTTTTCCCCTCCTGGTAATTTCCCCAACTCTTGATTAATTGCATCTTTAATATTCTCTTGATTGTAAGTCAACAAAATCAAAGATTTGGCCACAGTAAATATTAAAGGTTGAGATATCATTTCAGATAATTGTTCCGGATCGTAAATCCCCTCAGATATTTCTAAACTTGCTCGATCTATCGCCGTGTCAAAAACATCATCTAAAAGCTCATTCCACTCCTCGTATTTGAGATAATATGATTTCCGATTATCCCTTAAATTTATTTTTTTGATTTGCATCGTGGACTCTCGAATCGATACAGCCCAAGAATTTGTTAAACGCTGCTCAACCTGATTTTTGATTAAATGTATTAAGATTTTCGTCAAATATGATTCCAGATTCAGAACGATTGATTTTCGCGACATAAACTCCAGATCGTCAACAATGACTAAAGCCTCGTCATAACGACCCTCTAAAATTGCCGTTCTTAAATCCACTAATTCTTGAGTCATTGTGAAAAAACTCTGATCTAGCCAGTATTATACTTCAGAATCGCAACATCACCAGTACCCTTTAATCCTCAGACCATATATTTTAGAGGGGTAGAGAAGCACCTCCACCGCCGCGATCGCCCGACAGGATTGCCCCTTTTTCCCTCCCTTTTAACAAAAAATCTGAAAATTGCGATCTGTCTCTGGCGATATTCGGTAAACTAAGGCTTACTATAAAGACAGTATCCATCCAATTCACTCACCGTTCCGTAATCGTGGCGAGCAACTTACCTTTTAATCATATCGGGACATCTCTTCCCCCCAGCAACGACTATTTAAGCCTTCCTCAAGAAACCCCAGGGAGAAATAACATCGTGCCGAGCAATGCAGCAAAAATCAAAGTGATTGGCGTAGGCGGCGGCGGGTGCAATGCCGTCAAGCGCATGATCGATAGTGGAATTAGCGGCATAGAATTTTGGACAATTAACACCGATGCCCAAGCCCTCGAACTTACTCCCGCCGAAAATCGCTTACAAATCGGGCAGAAATTGACCCGAGGACTCGGGGCGGGCGGAAACCCGGCGATCGGTCAAAAAGCTGCGGAGGAGTCTCGCGACGAAATTGCTAGCGCCCTCGAAGGAACCGATCTGGTCTTCATCACCTCGGGCATGGGGGGCGGTACGGGAACTGGAGCTTCTCCCATTGTGGCCGAAACGGCTAAAGAATTAGGGTGTTTAACGGTTGGTATTGTTACCCGGCCTTTCACTTTTGAAGGTCGTCGCCGCATGAACCAAGCCGAGGAAGGTATTGCTGGGCTGCAAAGCTGTGTTGATACCCTTATTGTTATTCCTAATAACAAACTCCTTTCCGTCATTTCTGCGGAAATTCCTGTTCAACAAGCCTTCATTATTGCCGATGATATTCTGCGGCAAGGGGTACAGGGAATCTCCGATATTATTGTCATCCCTGGGCTGGTGAATGTGGATTTTGCCGATGTGCGGGCGGTGATGGCAGATGCGGGATCGGCATTGATGGGTATTGGTGAGGGAACGGGCAAATCTCGCGCCCGAGAAGCTGCTCAAATGGCGATTTCTTCCCCTCTCCTAGAATCTTCCATCGAAGGGGCCAAAGGGGTCGTCTTTAACATTACGGGAGGTCCCGATCTCACCCTCCACGAGGTCAATATTGCCGCCGAAACCATTTATGAAGTCGTCGATCCCGATGCCAATATTATTTTTGGTGCCGTGATCGATGACACGATGGAAGGAGAAATTAAAATTACCGCGATCGCCACGGGATTCTCGGGCAGTGCTACTGGGGCTTCTCCCTCCCTTTATGCCCCCGCAACGGCGCAGAAATCCCGTCGTCCGGCTCCCCCCTCCAACACGATGCAGCCCCGTCCCGCACCGCCTTCTCCTCCCATTCCTAGCCCCCAAGACTTGGGCAATGGTTTGGATATCCCCGATTTTCTCCAACGTCGTCGCTTTCCTCGGAAATAATGCGGAGAGGGAGGGAATAGAAAACAGGTTAAAGACGATGTTTCCTCTACCTTAAAGTTCCCTCTAGGAATGGTGCGGGAACGGTTTCTGCGATGTCTTTTTTACCTTGCTGCAATCTGCTAACGGTTAAATCAAAAAAGTTGATCTTAAAATCAAAAATTAAGGTTTTGTAGCAATAACTTTAGCAATCCAAAGGATTGATTTATGATGAATATTTGGCAGCTTTATCTCCGGTTTTTCTCCCTCTCACCCCGACAATAACGCTGAATTGTTGCCTTATTGATGTTATTGCAAAGCGAGAATGTTTAAATATCAACAAGAAAATCAGAAAGATCAGGACAATGGGAAAGCAACTGAAGGGAAGCAAAACTATCGCCCTGCGGTTCCCATTAGCGTCTATCGAGAATTGGCGAAAGAACTACAGACAACAAAAAGCGAACTAGAGGCGGTAAAGGTACAAAATCATCAGTTAACCAATGATAACAAACTGATGCGACAGGAGTTGGCTAAAATTACCCAATGCGTGCAAGCATTTCAACAAGTACAGGGTAACGCTAACGAAGCCAATCCTTCTGTTTTAAGGTTAGAGAAAGCCGCGATCGCGGATTTTCCTTCAGAAGGAAAACCCGCACCCCCTCCTCCTTTAAATTCTCCTCTCTCTCCCGAGCCTGCTTTTGAAGATATGGATCGGGATGAAGAGTATGTGATCGAGGTAGAAGAGCCTTCTAAAAACCGTCGTTTGAGCCTTCTCGATAGTTCTGGAGATATTAGCGGCTGGTTATTGGCGATCGCGATCGCTTTAATGGTTCTGACGGCATTTAGTGCAGGTTTTCTGTTCTTGCGTCCCTGGTTGATGAATAATAGTAACAGTAACGGCTCTTAAGAAACGCGATCGCCGTTAAAACAGAATAATTGCTTATGTCTCAGTTTGCCATTAAAACCGAAAACCTAGGAAAAAAGTATATCATCGGCCATCAACAACAGGATAGTCACTTATTGCGCTATGCGATCGCCAATCAAATCAAAAATTGGCAACGACAGTTATTTACAGGTAAAAATAAACACAGAAATCAAGAGGAATTTTGGGCATTAAAAGATATTTCTTTTCAAGTTAAACAAGGCGATCGCGTCGGCATTATTGGACGGAATGGAGCGGGAAAATCAACCTTACTCAAACTTCTCGGTCGCATTACTGCACCAACAACTGGACGTATTCACTTACAAGGAAGAGTTGCCAGTTTATTAGAAGTGGGAACAGGTTTTCACCCCGAATTAACGGGAAGAGAAAATATTTATCTCAACGGTTCAATTTTGGGGATGAGCAAGTTTGAAATTAGAAAACAGTTCGATGAAATTGTTGCTTTTGCGGAGATCGAACGCTTTTTAGATACTCCCGTAAAACGCTATTCTTCAGGAATGTACGTGCGTCTTGCCTTTGCCATTGCTGCACATCTCGCACCAGAAATCTTAGTCATTGATGAAGTTTTAGCCGTAGGAGATGTTAAATTTCAAAAGAAATGTTTGGGAAAAATGGAATCCGTGACGGAAGAAGGCAGAACAGTGCTTTTTGTCAGCCATAATATGACCACGATCAAAAATTTGTGCAATCGCGGAATTTTGTTACAAGACGGTCAAATTAAAGCTCAAGGAGATGCTAAAAAAGTAGTTGATACCTATCTTAGCGATCTACAACAACAAGCAGTTTCAATTCAACTACGCGATCGCAGCGATCGTCAGGGAAGCGGTGATGTATTGGCAACTTCCATTCGTTTTGGAACTCAAAGCAATCTCTCTAGCGGTTATTGGATAACCGGAGAAGATGCAACTTTAAACATTAATTATGAATGCCAAGAAAATAAACTATATCAAAATATAGAAGTTGTGGTAAGAATCAATTACCTCGATCTTTCTCCCTTTCTTTATTTAGGTACGAATATTGTGCGTAAAGATATAGAATCCGTGCAAGGATCGGGATGTTTTCGCTGTCAAATTCTCAATCTTCCCATTGAGATGGGATGTTATTCGATCTCCATAGGCATTAAACTCGATGCAGCGATCGTTGATTGGGTAGAAGCAGCAGCTTTTGTTGAAGTTCGCGAGGGAGACTATTATCAAAGTGGGAGAATGCAAACTTGTGCTGGTTTTCTCTGTAATTATTCATGGACTCATCTTGTTGGAAATCAAGAAAAAGCCAATTATCTGAGGTAAATGACAATGTTTCAATATTCTTATGAAGAATCGGTTCAATGGTTTCGCGTACAACCGGAACATACCGAGTTGGTCAAATTCTCTTATTTAGATGAAGATAATCTTGCAGCAGCACAACGTTTCTCTGAAAGTGAAGAATTTCAAGCAACAATTGAACTGCTGGATATTGAGAATAAGGGACAAGTATTAAAAATTCTCGATCTTGGTTGTGGTAATGGTATTGCTTCTTATGCTTTTGCAAGTTTGGGTCATGAAATTACTGCGATCGATCCCGATCCAAGTTTTGATGTAGGATTGGGAGCAACAAATCGCCTAGCATCAGAAGTCGAGATAGGTAAAATTACAACACAGCAAGCTGGTGCAGAATCTTTACCCTTTGCTGATGCAACATTCGATATTGTTTATGCACGCCAAGCCTTGCACCATTTTAGCGATTTAACGAAAGGATTACAAGAAGCAGCAAGAGTTTTAAAAACGGGAGGATTTTTTTTAGCAACCCGAGAACACGTTGTTAGCAATATGCAACAACGAAAAGACTTTTTAAGCAATCATGTTTTACATCGATTGCATGGTCAAGAAAATGCTTATTTGGTTGAAGATTATCTCGGTGCATTGCAGATTTCTGGACTTAAAATTAGTCGAATTTTTGGACATTTTGATACCGTTATCAATCATTATCCGACAACAAATGCAGAAATTAAAGATTGGTTATATTCGGGTTTTTCTAAATATTTGGGAAAATCTTTAGCTTCTATTCTCAGTCAGATTTCATTTCTTGAAATAGCCTATCGTCGTCGTTTATCGGGATCTTGTGATTTTCCCGGTCGTCTCTATTCTTTTTTGTGTACAAAACCCCAGTAATTGATTATAATGCGGATTCTCTACGATGGTAGCATCTATAAAATGCAAGTAACGGGAGGAGTCAATCGTTACTTTCAGAATTTGATTCAACGATTACCCGATTGCTATACTCCTATTTTAACAACAACAGGAATTAGCCATATAGGTTGTCCGCAACACTCTAATTTAAAGCTGAAATGTTATCATCGTTTCGGATTACATCCAGGACGAATTTCCTATTTTATCGAACCTTATTATTTTAGATGGATTGAAGGGAAGGTTCATCCTGATCTTTGGCATCCAACCTATTATAATCTTTTAAATCAGAGAGAGATATCGCAGATTTCTCGACCGATTGTTATTACTGTTCACGATACAATTCATGAAATTTTTGCCGATCGCTTAGATCCTGAAGGAATACAGGCACAAATTAAAGATAAAGCAATTGCAGCCGCAGATACAATTTTATGCGTTTCTGAAAATACCCATCAAGATTTATTAAAATACTATCCCCATGCGGAAGGAAAAGTAAAAGTTACATATTTAGCATCAGAACTTCATCAAAGTTTAGTTCTTGGCGATCGCACTCTGATTGAACAGCCTTATTTTTTATATGTTGGTAGTCGTTGGTTTTATAAAAATGTCGAAACTCTCTTAAAAGCATTTAAGAAAGTCATTTCCGTTTATAAAGATATTAAACTTTGTTTAGTTAGTTCAGCATTCAGCGAACAAGAAAAAAGGGAACTTACAGAATTAAATTTAACTGATTATCTTATTCTTTACGATCACATTGACGATCGCACTCTTGCCCAACTATATCATAAAAGTATTGCTTTAGTTTATCCTTCTCTTTATGAGGGATTCGGTTTACCTCCTCTGGAAGCAATGTCCTGTGGAACTGTTGCGATCGCATCCAATGTTTCTAGTATTCCCGAAATCGTGGGAGATGCTGCCTTATTATTTAAGCCAACATCGGTTGATGAGTTAGCTGACTCTATGATATTTTTGTTAGAGAATCCTTTAGAACGGGAGCGTTTAATTGAGAAAGGGAAACAACAAGTAAAGTTATTTAGCTGGGAAAAAACTGTTAATCAAACAATTAATACTTATCAATCTCTTCTTTAATCTCTTCTCTTTATGGCGATTATAAAAACAGTATTAACCTCAAAAAACTTACCTCCTTCACCGTCAAATAAAACAGGATGGTGCTGGACAGAACAAAGCCAAATCTTACCTCTGATTTCAGCAGATCGAGTAGAATATCCTCTCATTACTATTATCACTCCCAGTTACAATCAAGCAGAGTTTTTAGAAGAAACAATTCGTTCCGTTCTTTTACAAAGTTATCCAAATTTAGAATATATTATTATTGATGGAGGAAGTACCGATGGGAGTGTAGAAATTATTCGTAAATACGAACCTTATTTAGCTTATTGGGTGAGTGAAAGCGATCGCGGACAATCCGATGCACTCAATAAGGGTTTTAAACGTGCTACAGGTGATTTAATTGGCTGGCAAAACTCTGACGATACCTATCAGCCTCATGCTTTTGAATATGCGGCTAAAACTTATCTTTCTCATCCAGAAGTTGATGTTATTTATGGGTTAGTTAAGCATATCGATCGCGAGAGTCAATTCATCGCAGACTATCCCGTACAACCTGCTACAATTAAGAATATGATTCCCTATTCTGCGGTGACAAATCATTCGGTTTTTTATACTGCTAAGATTTTTCAGGAAGAGAATTTTATTGATATTAATTTAAAACATTGTATGGATCAAGAATTTATTCTCAGATTATTACTTAAACAATATAAGTTTATTTTTGAGCCTAAAATTATTGCCAATTGGCGGCTTTATGACTTGACAAAATCCTCCCAACAGATGGATATTTGGGCAATAGAAGCCTTTCAGTTATGCCAACAAGTTTATTTTGATAAAACTTGCGATCGCGAGATTCGCGATAAAGCAAAAAGCTGTCTTTATGGACTATGTTTAGATAATTTTGCCAAAGGACGGGCTAAAATTTTTCGTCAAACAGTAGGAGAACTTGTTAAAATGTTTGGAATTCAATCTGTTATCAGTGGAATCGGTTTAAAATATGGATTATCTTGGGTAGGTGAAGAGAATTTAAAGAAATTAATTACAATAAAAGAACAAGTTCGTTCACAAATTTATTCTCAGATAAAATCAAATGGTTAACATTGGTTATCGTCTCGCAAGATTACAAGGAAAAATTACGCGATCGCTTTATCAGAAACAAATGCGTCGAATTATTCGCCGTCCTATTCAACAAGAAAAACGAATCGAAGTCGCTATTTATTCCCTATCCTGTCCCAGAGACTTACCCGAACAAATTGCCAGCATTTGTAGCTTTTTAAATTATGCAGGAATTCCAGAACAATTTACTGTCATTTCTGATGGTTATTCAGATCGAGAATGCCAATTACTGAAAAGTATACATCCTTGTATTATCGTCATTTCTTTATCTGAATTTACGCGAGGATTACCTCAAAAAGTTTATGAATATGCAGCTATTAATCCAATGGGGAAAAAACTAGCGGCAATTTTATCGATTCCTTGCGATCGCGTTTCAATTTATACAGATTCAGATATTCTCTTCTTCCCTCAAGCAAAAGAACTGGAAAGTTTAATCCAAACTGCCGATCCTCACTCTTATTATTTACCAGATATCGATCCTGCTTTTGATTTACGCATTCTCCAAGAATCAGAACGCGAAAATCCCATCAACGGTGGTTTTATTATATTTAAGAAAAAAGTGAATTGGGACTTTGCAATGGAACGATTTTTGAATCTTCAAGAACCTCCTAATTATTTTACAGAACAAACTATGATGCACTTAACCTTACATCGAGAAAAGTCAAAACCATTACCAAAAGATCGGTATATTATGAGTCGAGATGATGAATTTATATTTCGCGATCGCTATGCAACAGAGAAAACTGTATTAAGGCATTATGTCACCCCAGTTCGCCACAAATTTTGGTGCAATCCTCAATATTTAGTTTAAAATAAGTCTAGAGAGTTTATTTTCCCACTTTGAAAAATGACCGCAACACAAATTCGCTTATGGACGGTTGAAGAATACCATCAGATGATAGAAGCAGGTATTCTGACAGAAGATGATAAAGTAGAACTTTTGGAGGGTCGTATTGTCCAAATGTCACCTCAAGGTACTTTCCATGCTGGAACAACACAACGAAGCGATGAATACTTGAAAAATAGATTGCGAGGTCTTGCTTCAGTCCGTATTCAACTCCCCATTACCCTAACCACATCCGAACCCGAACCCGATCTTGCAATTGTTCGCATTGATCCTAATTTCTACTGCGATCGCCACCCTCATCCAGAAGATATTTTCCTTCTCATTGAAATTGCTTTCACAACATTTCATAAAGATTATCAGGAAAAAGCACCAATTTATGCAAGAGGAAATATTCCCGAATATTGGTTATTAAATGTTAGCGAAAATCGAGCTTATATTTTCCGCGATCCGAGTCCATCTGGCTATCAATCCGAACAACAATTGAATACAACAGAAACTATTGTACCTCTCGCTTTTCCCGATTTAGAAGTTTCTTTATCTCAATTGTTTCCTCCTCAAAGATAGAATAATAATCAAATAAATTATCTAAAAAATGAGAATCTTATTAATGATTCACATTCCTTTAAAGCGAAATTTAGGCGCATCTCGAGTACAATTAGAACTCGCCGAAGAATGGCAAAAAGAAGGACATATTATTGAAAAATTCGATCTAGAAGATGCTTTTCCTCAGCAAAATCCTTCACTTTTGGCAACTTTAACCCGATCGCATTTTTCTCAAAAAGCGATCGCCTATATTCGAGAAAATAGCCATCGTTTTGATATCATCGACGCACATCAAGGAAACTTGCCTATTTCTAAAACAGCCTTGGGTTTTTCCGGTTTATTAGTGACTCGTTCTGTGGGACTTTATCCATTATACGAACAATTTAATCGCACTAAAATTGCCCAACTTCCCACAACAAACTTGAAAACTAAAATTGTTCATAAATTGTTAAAATGGCGCGATCGCAAAGAACTCGATTATTGTTTTCGCACTTACGAAACCTGCGATCTAATTAACCTTCCCAATAGTGACGAAAAACAATATCTCGAACAAACTAAAAAATTGGGCAAAAAATGTGCTGTTTTCCCTTTTGGTCTTTCCCAATCTCGACAAGAAACACTCACTCAAATTGTTAACGCTAAAACCTCTTATACACTCCCTCCTCAAATTGTTTTTATCGGTACATGGTGTCCTCGTAAGGGTTCAAAAGATTGGCAATCAATTGTACAAAAAGTTCGTAACAGTATTCCCAAGGTTCGTTTTCTGTTCTTGGGTACAGGAGTAGGAAGTAAAAAAATTATTGCAGACTTACAATTATCGAGAGAAGATGGAATTAAAATTATTCCCAGTTACCATAGCGACGATCTTCCTGAATTATTGAAAAATGCAACCATTGGGGCATTTCCCAGTTATATTGAAGGCTTTGGTTTTGCTGTCTTAGAAAAACTTGCGGCTGGACTTCCCACAGTTGCTTATGATGTTCCGGGTCCTCGCGAAATGTTGCACCATTTGGAAATATCTCTCATGGTAAAAGCAGGAGATATAGACGCATTTAGCAACAAATTAATTGAACTTTTACAACTGTCTAAAGACGATCGCGATCGCCTGTCCCGAGAATGCGTAAAAATTGCCAAACGCTTTTCTTGGCGTAAAATAGCGAAGGATACTCTCAATGTTTATCAAGAGAGTTTGCAAAAATTGCCATGAAACCTTCAGAAATTCGCTTAAGTATTGCACTTCTCACCCGCAACCGTCCCGACTCCTTAAATCGTTGTTTACAAAGCCTACGATCGCAAAATAGACAGCCCTTTGAAGTTGTTATTTCCGATGATTCGGATCCACAATGGACAAATGCGATAAAAGAGGTAGCCGATCGCTGGGATTGTCGCTATATTAAAGGTAGTCAACGGGGATTATATGCTAACAGAAACCATGCCGCTTTAGCCTGTCATGGGACTCACATCCGCACAATGGATGACGATCATATCCTTCCTCCCGGTCATTTGCAACAGTGTTTAGACGCGATCGCCATCGATCCCCAAGCCATTTGGACAACAGGAGAATTGGGATTTATTGATGGTAAATTTTACAAAAAAGTTGCAGTGGCTAATCAACTTTCTGCCTCGGGGACAGGAATTGGCATTACCAACCCCGATAATAATTGGGGTATTGCTGATGGTTCCACAATTTATCCTCGCTTGATTTACGATCGCGGATTTCGCGCGATCGAAGAGTATAATTATGGTGAAAGTTATCTTGAATTTGGGGCATATTTGTATATGAATGGTTTTCACAGTCGCTGTATTTCGGGTGCCTATATAGAACATTATGCAGAATCGGAAACAATTACCCGCCGTCCTGTTAGTATGTATGAAAGTCGCCTTTATTCTAGTATCTGTTATAATCTCTATTTGCAAAGAAACTATTGCAAATTTCTTCGTTATTTAGCCTCTTATTCTTTCTATTTAGGCAAACACAAAAATCTCCTATTTTATCTTCCAGATATCTTAGCAAAAGTGCGATCGCGATGGGAAAAATCCACAACAAACCTATGAAAATTCTCTCAATTAGTAACTGTCCTCTTGTCGAGTCCCAAGGTTCGGGATATGTAACTGTTAATTTTTGTAAAGGTTTGAGTCAATTAGGCCATAAAGTTGATAGTTTTGGGCCAGACTCTTATGAACCTTTGCAATTTATGCGAGGAAGAGCTAATAATTATCGTATTGCTTTAGGAATGCTGGGATTTACCCTCCAACAAATTCGCCAAAAAGATTATGATATTATTGAGTTTTATGGTGGAGATTCCTGGCTAACTGTAATTTTTTTGAACTATTTCTGGAAAAATAAATATCTTCTCATTAGTCATTCTAACGGTATAGAAACACACTTTAATAAAATAATGAAACAATATGAGAAAACTTTAAATACAAACCAAAAATGGTATCAACTCGATCAAAGTTTCTTGTTTAAAAATGCTTTTAAATTTGTAGATGGGATCGTTACTCAATCTGATTTCGATCGCGATTATGCCCTTCAACAAGGCTATGGGGACAAACAACATATCCTGACAATTCCTTCAGGGTTATCGGATGATTACTTGAATTTAGATGTCAATTTTGAGCGATCGCCAATTTTAGGATATTGTGGTTCTTGGATTGCTCGTAAAGGCATCAAAATTATTCAACAAGATATCCCGCAAATATTGTCCGAATTTCCTCAATGTCAGTTCAAAATAATTGGAGTTGGCAAAGACTTCAAAAAGAAAGATTATTTTCCAGTCGAAATCTGCGATCGCATTGAAGTGATTCCTTTTATTGAAAGTAAAAAAGAACTCGCTAAAGTCTATCAATCTATTTCAATTATGCTTGTTCCTTCCATTTATGAGAGTTTCGGTTTGGCGATCGCAGAAGCAATGGCTTGCGGTTGTGCGGTAATTACCAGTCCCGTCGGATTTGCGGTTGGTCTTGACTCGGGAGAAGAGATAATGCTATTAGAGCCAATATCTTCTCCTTATTTGTACAATGGTGTTAAGATTTTACTCAGTAATGAAACTTTGCGGTATAATATCGCTCGAAATGGATATAAAAAAGTGCAAACATTAAGATGGAATAGAGCGCTTCAAGATATTGAAACTGCTTATACTAATTGGTTACAAGAAATAAAAAAATAACTAAGAACTAGATTTTATTAATATGCTATTTTTACTAATTATTTGGCTGAGTTTGGCATTAACTTGTTGGTTTATCGGAGTTGGTATCTTGCATCGTCTTGAGACAGAATCTTTTTGGAAACAAGGCGATCGCACAATCCTAGCGATATGGTTGGGACTATCTTTCATCGCAATTTCTCTTCTCGGTGCTTCTTTATTTGTACCGCTTTCACCAATTATAGGATTACTTATCACGATAGGATTTTTGATTATAACCTATCACCCCCAAAATACCCATCGAGAAATCAACACAATATTGGCTCATTTCTCATGGCGATGGGGGGGATTTCTCAGTTTCCTCATGCTTATTTTAGCCGCTTTTGCTTCCCAAAAAGTCATCGCTTACGATACCGGATTTTATCATTTCCCGGTAATTAAATGGCTATCTGAATACGGTGTTGTTCCTGGGCTAAGTTTAATTCACTATACTTTGGGTTATCCTTCCTCATGGTTGGCCTTAGCTGCATCATTTAATGCCTGGATATTAACCGATCGCGCGACTACAGTAACAGGAGGTTTTGCTGTTTTTTTGGCATTGGTTCAGTTCGCAATTTGCAGCATCCGAATTATCAAACAAAAACAGCAATTAAGCGATTGGTTTTTTGTTATTTCTACCTTCCTTTGTCTTCCCGTTCTTATCTGGTTTAACCTTCCAGTTTCTCCCTCCCCCGATGTTGCTGTCACAATTTTAGCAATGGTAATAACTTGGGCTATTTTAGTTTTAGCTGGTGAAAGTCCAAATCCTAAGCAAACACCCTTCGATCCTTATCTAATTCCCATTATTTTAGCCACAGCCGCCGTTACCAGTAAACTAAGTGCATTACCATTATTGTTAACTGCTGCAGTTTTTTTCAGCTTCAGTTCTTCTTTGCAATGGAAACGAATTATTGGAGGAGGAATTTTTGCGATCGTTTTACTCTTTCCTTTATTTGGTTATGCTATAACCGCAACAGGATGTCCTCTATTCCCTTCTTCTTTATTTTGTCTTGATTTTTTACCTTGGTCTCTTGGTACAGATACAGTTCAAATAATTTCTCAAATTCTCAAAGATTGTGCGAGATGGACTTGTCCTCCAACAGCACCTCCAAACTACCAAACATGGGAGTGGGTGATAAATTGGCTACAACAAGAAAAACGAGCCGTCTTTTTAATCTCTTGTTCTATCCTAGGCTTCTTTGTATTGCAAAAAAAAGAGCGAGTTCCTGGGCAAAATTATTTAATTGGATTAGGAGCGATCGGCACTATTTTTGTAATGTATGGAAGTCCTTACTTAAGAATAGGAATTACCTACTTTTTTGTAATTCCGGCTTTACTCATTGCCATCTATTGCCAGCAGCGCTCTCCTTGGCAAATCACGGGAATTTGGGTTATTGTTGGAACGGCAAATTTATGGCTTAATTTTTCACCAACTTTTGTATTATTGCTCGGTTTATCTACAATTTTTAGTATTGTTATTTGGCGATATTACCGTACAATAAAAGCACAACTTTTTTTGGGATTTTTGTTACTTCTTGTCAGTTTAGTTCCTCTTAAAACAGCTTTGATTTCTTCAGAGAACCAAATTCATTGGTTATTACCCGATCGAATTAGAACTCTCAATCCTTCTTACTTTGTTCAGCGCAAAATCAATGATATTACTTATCTTATCCCCGATCCTAATTATCGATGGGAACGATCGCCTGGTTTCTTTACCTCAGAAGATCGTTGCTGGAATGCAGAACTCCCTTGTACCTCTGAATTAATCCATCAAAATATTCGCTTACGCAATCCTGAAAAAGGACTAGCAGGAGGATTTGTGAGAATCCTTACCCCAAAAAAATAAATCAAGAGTCTTAGACTTTCTTCTAAATGTAAAGTACTGAAAATAATGAGAAACTTAATTATTTCAATTAAACAAAAAAAGAGCTTTCCTGCATTTCTGATCTCATTCTCTTTGGTCAGTTTACTATTTCTGATCGGCTCTTTATATCCATTAACTGTCAAAGATGATATTGCTCTACTTCTCAATTCTGTACAGCAATTCGTTCGAGGAGAAATACCATTTTTAAATTTTGTTACCATACCGAATGCAACAGATTTGTCTCAAGATAAAAACACTTGGCTTGTTTGGTATCCTCCTGGAATCACCATTCTACTTTATCCTTTACGCGCTTTAGGAATTCCTTTGGGTATTAGTAGTAAATTAACAGTTTACTTCTTTTATTTATCAGGATGTTTTGGTTGGATAACCCTTGCCAGTCGAGTCGGTATAGATCGCATAAGTCTGAGTATTTTTGCTTGTATTCTGCCCTTATATTCTACAGTTTCAGGCATTGGTGGAGCAACGGAGCTAATCAATGGTGAAGTATTCCCTTTTGGAATAATGCCTTGGTTGTTTTTATATGTTTTATATATAACCGATTTGTTGAATATAAGTGCCACAAACCAAAAGAAAAAAGTAATAAATTTATCGATCATTTCTTTTCTTTTAGGATGGATTTATTGGCTAAAATACTCAGCATTTATTGTCGCTTTCTGTTTATTTTTATATTTGCAATACTATTGGCTCATAAAATATAAACAAAAAACTCGTTTAAGAGAAAAGATTACAGGAACTTTCCTAAGTGTTTTACTTTTTTTGACTCCTTATCTATTGTTAGGTAAAATTAACTTTATTTTTGCTCAGTCTTATGATTATATCAATCAAGCTACAAGTTCCACAGAATTCGCTCACTATTACGATCCAACCAATCATGGTATATTTCTCTTGATTGCTTTAATTGGAACTGCTGGATTATCATTATTTCAAGCATCTCAATTATTTACTCATCTTATCTATTTTAATACTTCTTTTAATCCCTTTATCGATTTGTCTTTTAATGAAAAAGGAATTCCTTTGTCTATCATTGGTATTCCGGGAACATTATTAATAATCTGGCTTGTTTTGAAAGCCCGAAAAATCATCGATACGCAGTTTATTGTTTTTGCTTGTTGGACAGGTTTTTTTCCATTATTTATCTTGGCTTACTTGGCGCAAAAGCTAAACTATAATTATTTAATCTATAATACTCGTCATGCCTCTAGTTCTTTTTTACTCCTCGAAGCAATTGTAGTTGCAAGTCTCTGGAATTTACTAGCTCAAACCTTTCAGAAACAGAATTATCAGACAATACAAAAAAAAGTAATTGTCTCGATCGCGATCGCTTTTTTAGTTATTCTCCCTAATCTTTTTCATATTTCTTTTTTTCTTAAAGACAAAGTTATTGAACGTCTTTCTAATTTTCCCTATATATCTACTGAAAACCAACTTTATGTCCCAATTTTATCAAAAACTAATCTTAAATCAATTGTTTCTCAAATTCATTCAGTCATTACATCACCTCAAGATATTATTGTTTTAGGAATTGATGAAAATACAAATTTTGAAGCATGGCTAGAAATGAAACAGCGCACAATTCCTTTAGTTAGAGCTAACGGGTCTTTTTTCCATAGTTATGGAGATACACTTAGTATTTATAGCGATCGTCCGTTTTTCTCTTCCCAGAATTTACGCATTATTCTAGTTGTTTCTCCATTAATTGAAAATAACCCTCAACGATTTATTAAACTAAAAGAGAGATTTCCACAAGCATTAATTTGGAATAAACTAGATATTGAGAGCGATCAAGATACTAATGTTTCAATTTATTTTTCAGATCTCAATATTGATTAAAATTTATGCTGACAAAAGACTCAAAAACTTTATTACAAATTGTTCCCAGTCTTCCCCCATCAATAGGTGGAATCGGTGATTATGCTCTAAATTTAGCACGGCAAATCGCGAGAGATTTTGCGATTCAAACCCATTTTATTATTGGTAATCCTCATGGGCAAGGAGCATCGAAAATTGAAAGTTTTGCAATCAGTCAAGTTTCTCAGCGATCGCCACAATCTCTTCTGTCTTTATTACCTCGAGAATGCCCTATTTTTCTCAATTATGAAGGATACGGCTATGCTCAACGCGGCTATCCTCTTTGGTTATTGCAAGGATTACAACAATGGCGAAAAGAATCACAACAACCTTTAATTACCATGTTTCATGAAATTTATCCCTATCATCACGGACCTCCTTGGACAAGTTCATTTTGGCTATCTCCTTGGCAAAAAAAACTAGCAACAAAATTACTTAATATTAGCGATCGCGCAATTACCAGTAAGCAAAATTATGCCACTCTTCTCCAACAGTTAAGTCATGAAAAAAATCGGGAAATTTTGGTTCTTCCTGTGTTTTCTAACATCGGTGAACCTCAAGAAATTCTACCTTTAAAACAGCGTCGGCGACGGATCATTATTTTCGGTCATTATAACAGTCGCACGCTAGTTTATCGGCATAATTTATCTTCCCTTGAAAGAGTTTGTCAAGCCTTAGAGATTCAGGAAGTATATGATATTGGCGTTCCTACTGGTTTGCAATTACCACCAGTAAATGATATCACCGTGACAGAAATGGGAGTCACAAGTGCTGATACAATCAGTCAATTGATGTTAGAAGCAGTTGCAGGTTTTTTATGCTTTATACCTCCGGAATATTTGGCAAAATCTACAGTATTTGCATCTTATTGCGCTCATGGTTTGATTCCGATTATCACTGGACGATCCACCCTTTCAAGGGATGGTTTAGAACGCGATCGCCATTATTATTTAGCAGATAGTGATTGTTCCACCTTGAATCTAAAACAAGGACAAACTATTGCTAATTGCGCTCGAGAATGGTACTCTCACCATAGCTTACAAAAACAAGCACGAGAAATTTTTAGTCTTTTTGCTGATTTCAATATTAATCGAAATTCACCTTAAGCGAATACAAGTTTGCAGTAACTCCTCAATACCCGTAACAGGAATAATCGGCGTATTTAATCGTTCTGATACTTCTTGTACTGTTAAATCATCAAGAAACCTCGTATCGTCATGTTTAAGCATGAGAGAAGGTAATAAAATTGCCTCTCCTAACTCCTTTTCTGACAATTCTGAGATTAAATCTTGTCCCGTCAATAATCCCGTTACAGTCATTTCTTGTCCCCAATAAATACTCTTCAACGCTGCCAACTTTATCTCCAATCCTTCCACAGCATTCAATTGATTCACTAAAGGTTGAAACGCCATTTCCACAGCATTTCCTACAACCCAAGTATAAGACCGCCTAGAGTGCAGTTTTTGTGGTAAAATCTCCTCGGCTAGTGCTTGAAAATCTTTAATAAACTGACGAATAGAGCCAACACCGTTGCCAATTTGTGGATAATCTTCGTAATGGCTTTCCGTCGGTAACTCTTCTCCAGCTATTAAAAACCATTCATCCGCTAACCAAGCAAATGTTGTCCCTAAAGACTGTTGAAACTGTGCTTGTAATTTTTTAACCAAGGCGATCGTTTCTTGCGCTTTTTCTAAACTAACCGGAACAAGTTCATCCTCTAGGGGACGAAAGCGAGTTAAACCTACTGGAACAACTGCCGCAGAAATAATAGTCGGGATTTCTCCTTGATGAAAAGCAGCGAGATCGAGTAAAGTTTGTTCGAGATGTGTCCCATCATTGATTCCAGGACAAACAACAACTTGAGCGTGAATTTGTAAGCGTCGTTCTTGAAACCAGCGAAATTGCTCTAAAATTTGTCCCGCCCGAGGATTTTTTAAGAGGCTAATTCTCAGATCGGGTTCTGTGGCATGAACCGAAACATATAAAGGAGAAAGACGCATTTGTTCAATGCGATCCCACTCTTTTTCTGGTAGATTTGTTAAAGTTAAATAACTGCCATAAAGAAAACTAAGTCGATAATCATCATCCTTAAAATATAAACTTTTTCGCTTTCCCGGTGGCTGTTGGTCGATAAAACAAAATGGACAATGATTATTACATTGAATTAACCCATCAAAAAGCGCCGTTTCAAATTCTAATCCCAGATCGTCATCATATTCTTTTTCAATTTCAATCTGATGCACTTTTCCTGAAGCATCAATAACTTCTAATTCTAAAACTTCATCACTGCAAAGAAAGCGATAATCAATTAGATCTCTGGGTTTAATCCCATTGATAGACGCGATCGCATCTCCTGGCTCAAAGCCAATTTCTGCGCCGATAGAATTAGGATAAACTTTGGTAATACGAGTCATTTTCAACTATCAACTATTAATTACTCAACCAATTTAAAGCAACTCCGCCTAAAATTAAACACCCAAAAATGACGCGGTACCAGACAAAAACCCAGGTACTTTGTTGTTGTAAATAGCCAATTAACCAAGCGATCGCGCCATAGGAAAAAACCGCCGCAGAAAGGGTCCCCACCAATAAAACCCACAGTTCATTGCTACTCACCGAGGCATCCAGAACATCAGTTTTAAACTGTACTAACCCCGCCAAAGTAATCGCCGGAATACCCAACAAAAACGAAAATCGTGCCGCCGTTGCCCTCTCCAAGCCCATAAACAGCCCCGCCGTAATGGTAGCCCCCGATCGCGACACTCCAGGCATCAGCGCCAATGCTTGCGCCAATCCCATCAAAACCCCATCCCGCGCACTTAACTGCTGAAAATCTCGCCAGCGACGACCACACTTTTCTCCCACACCTAAGAGAATCCCCATCACAATCGAGGCGATCGCGATCGCCGTCAAACTGCGAATGGGAGAGTTATCCAAATCCGGCACCAATTTTTTCAATAACAACCCGCAAGCGACAATGGGTAAAGTCCCCAGGGCAATTCCCACAGCAATGCGAAATTCCACCACCTCATAAGTACCCTTGCGAAAAGCCCCGATCGCCCCCCGCGTTAAATCAACAATATCCTGCCAAAAAAACCACAATACCGCCCCAATGCTGCCCAACTGAATCGTGGCCGCAAATGTCACCCCCGGATCCCCCCAGCCCAACATCACCGGAACGACCTTTAAATGCGCCGTACTGCTAATAGGAATGAACTCCGTGAGTCCCTGTACCATCCCCAAGATAAAAGCCTGCCACCAATCTAGAGACGCTGCAGGCAACGTCCCTACCGCATCTTGCGCCCCGCCAGACTGGGCGAATAAAGCCGAAAGCGCGATCGCCAAAGCCAAACCCAAAGCCATCTCACTCAAAAGATCGAGCCGATGGCGAGCAAATTGTATCAAGAAATGTCTCGATTTTTGCGTTCGCTTGCGTATCCGCAGGGTGTATCGCTTCAAAGTTGGTCAACCTCCAATTGCTAAAAACCCATAACTCATAAAAACTATGGCAAAAAACGATCCAAAATTTCCTTGAGTTCCTGTAATTCCGCCTCGATATTGCCCTCCTGCGCCGCCCTCGCCACGCATTCACTTAAATGCTCGTCGAGGATCAACCTCGCCACGCGATCTAAAGCCCCGCGCACTGCCGCAATTTGAATTAAAACCTCGGGGCAGTAAGTATCATTCTGCACCATCGTCTTAACCCCCCGCACGTGACCCTCAATGCGGGATAAGCGATTGAGGATGCGACGCTGGGAATCAGTATTGTGAACATGATGGCGATCGCCCTTAGTCTCAGGGGCAGAACCGTTGTGGGAGTGAGGATGGGCAATCCCCCGCCCTATTAAGGGGGGAAAAGAAGGGGGAATTTCGTTTTCTTCTTGTTTCCCTTCTCCTTTGCCTCGCTTTTCTTCTTGCACTTACTCCTCCTCAGCTAAAAAAGAATTCTCCTCTTCTTCCGTCGGTTCGACAAGAGCCGAGCGCGATTTTAGGGAATTCCCGGCGATCATCCCATCCTCATCCTCATCCCCATCCTCATCTTCATCCCCATCTGGGAGAATTGTGTAATCCAAGTTATAGGCACGAGCGGTCTGGTCGTCAAGAATCATATTATCCTCATAATCCCCTCGAAGCTCAGAGAGAGGACTTTCCCCATAAGAACCGCTCTGGGGTGAGTTTAAAGTGTCATCAACGCCTCGAGTCTCCGTATCCGTCGGGGGAATATCTATTGCCTCCGAAAAATTAGTAGATTTAGCTTCAGGAGAGGAAGAGCCAATATCCGTTCCCTTCAGAGTATTCTCTTCTAAAATTATCCCTTTCGAGCGCGAGGAACTACTTTTCCCAGAAGACTTCTTCGTTTTGGCAACGGTGCCATCCTCTCGTCCCCCTCGGGAAATGTTTGGCTCAGGCATCATTCCCGTATCGCGTCCCCCCCAGTCCATGCTACTACCGCCTCCCAAGGGTACATCCTCATGGGTATTAAAACCGGTTCCCGCCGGAATCAAACGCCCAATAATGACATTTTCCTTCAACCCGCGCAACCAATCCGACTTCCCTTCGATCGCCGCTTCCGTGAGAACCCGCGTGGTTTCTTGGAAACTAGCCGCCGAAATAAAGCTATCGGTGTTGAGGGATGCCTTGGTTATTCCCAATAAGACGGGAGTATAGCGTGCCGGAGCGCCGCCGGTAATCCCCATCGCATCATTCACTTGTTCCACTTGGCGCAACTCGATTAACTCACCAGGCAGCATAGTGGTATCTCCTCCATCATCGATTCGCACTTTCGAGGTCATCTGACGCACAATGGTTTCGATATGCTTATCGGAAATATCGATGCCTTGGGATTGATACACCCCTTGCACCCCTTCCAGCAAGAAGCGCTGTACCTGCTGTAACCCATAGAGCGCCCCTTCATAAATCCCCTTTTCCTCACGATAGTACTCAAAAAAGCACTCTAAAATTTCGTGAGGATTAGCCATACCATCGGTTAAGTGTTCTGCCACCTTCACATTTTGACCGTCTGCCACCATCACCGACTGCCCCGGACTAATGGGATAATCAGAAATAGTTCCATCTGCCTCGACTACTTTTACGTCCACTACGTCATCTTCACCGTAGACCACCTGTGCCGTCCCCGGTTGCCGTGCCAAAACGCAAGCCTCCTTGGGTCGTCGCGCTTCCAAAAGTTCCTCAATGCGAGGCAAACCCTGAATGATATCCCCGGTCTTCGATCGCTCGAATACCAGCAAGACCAAATTATCTCCCCGTTGTACTAAGTCCCCATCTCCTACTTGTAACATCGCTCCGGCGGATACCCGATAGGGACGTGCTGCCCGAAAAACAATCTTATTCTTTTCGATGGCGATCGCGTGGCCGGATTTCTCCAGTGCTACCCCTGGGGTAATTTCACTGCCCGAAACCACTAAATCTCCCACGGATACTAACGATTCTCCTTCATACTCCACCGTAAAGCGATCGCTCTCCCGCACCAAAAGAATACGACGAATCGCCTCTGCTCCCGAGGCAATACCCCGCACTTCTCCGGATTCCTTACACTGAATCTCCGTTTTAGCGACCACGGCTCCTTTAGGAATCTCATCCCCATCATCCACTTCCAGTTTAGTCCTCGTCCCGCCACTGGTGACATCTCCTTCTACATCCCGACGAATGGTTAAAGATTCCAAAATCACGATCTGTAAATGATACTCTTCAATGGAAGTCTCGGAGGTGGGTTGGGATGGGCCAGTGAGGGTCATTTCTGATTCTTCCTCTAGGCTCTCCCCTTCTTTTCCCTCCTTATTAAGGGGGGTAGGGGCGATCGCCAATTCCTCCTCATCCTTGGAAACCGGAATGAGTTCAATATCCGCACTTAAACCGCCTTCATTGCTGATACTTTCTGCCACATCGATCTCAAAGACCAATTGGGTTCCCAGTAATTCTATCCCATCAACAGACTTGACTCGTTCTCCATCTTTATAGAACAAGCGTTGCACTGCCCGCAAAGAAATATTCGGTCCGGCTCCCTTATCAATAGATTGGGAGGGCACCAGGGGGGAATCCTCCACGGTGTACTCTACCACCGGACGCAAGAGCAGCGCCATGCCTTCCGTCGTATCAATATACTCTCCGTATTTTAAGCTCTCTAAAACCAGTCCAGGCAGTACCTCCGTTCCCGGTGATAATAACACCCCATCCGCTTCTATTAAGGGGGGTTCTTCCAATAAATGTAAGTCTCCTGGTTTAATGGCAATTTCTCGTAGAATGTCATTCTTCTGCACCACCTCTACAATTCCCGAGGACTGGCAGTAAATATCCTTCACCACCTCAGTGCCGGCTTCTACATATTGGCCTTCCTCCACCACCAACAAAGAAATATCCTTGTTGACTTCGTGACATTCCTCGGGAATCCAGATCAAAGTTCCCCCCTTCAATACCTCATAGCCCTGTTTCTTGCCGCGACTCTTACCAACTTCGACTCCGGCATACTTGAGAATGCCCCCCATCTCCGTGCGATAGCGATCGTCCAACAATTCTGCCACCACCTGATGTTCTAAGATCTTCGTGCCTGGAGTTGCCTTTAACAGAAACTTCTGATCCGATGCTGTTTCGATAATATGTTGTTCCCGTCCTGCTGTACTCTCTCGTTTCACGATCGCCCGATCCAAGGAGACTTTTGCCGTTACGATATCGATTTCCCGACTATTCTCCTGCAAGCGGACAATGCCCCCGTGAGCCGTCCGCAATAAGGTCTGAGCCAATACATCCCCCTGTTTGACAAGATCGCCATTTTTCACCACCGGTTCCGCCCCAGGCAGTAAATTATAAACCTCCCCAGACAGCACCCACATCAACCCCCCCCGTTGAGCGATATGAGTAATATTGCCTTGGCGATCGGTTTTTTCTTCGCCGATGAGTCCAGCAAATAAAACCTCTCCAGCTAAATCCGAGGCTACATCCTTGGTGGCTTTCTCTGTGGATTGTCGCTTCATCAACGGAACCACCGCTAACACTTGATCCTTCCCTACCGCATCCCCCTCTCTGACGTGCAGGAGCGTACCTGGATTGAGAGGATAGGATTGAGATTTCCCGGAAGCAAATTCTACAATGATGTTACCCGCCACCTCGACTTGCTCCAAATCCTCTCCGTGGCGCGTCCGTACCCCCCTTGTCCGCAATTCTTTGCCAAATTTCACCGTACCTTGTCGGCTGGCCTTAAAACTCCGAGCTACTTCCCCGGTAAATACCCCCCCGGTATGGAAAGTCCGCATGGTTAACTGGGTTCCCGGTTCCCCGATCGACTGCGCTGCAATAATGCCGATCGCCTCCCCCAAATCTACCATTTTCCCATGAGCCAAACTCCAGCCGTAGCAATGCTGACAGCAACTCCGCGCCGCTTCACAAGTCAAAGGCGATCGCAGGGTGACTTCATCAACGCGATCGGCAATTTTTTTCGCCAAAGCCTCATCAATATCTTGATTGCGTTTGGCAATGACTTCCCCTGTTTTGGGGTCTACCACGTCTTCTCCTAATACCCGCCCAAATAAACGAGTTTCGAGGGGAATCAAAACGCGATCGCCATCCATCATCGAGCCTAAAACCAAGCTCCGATCCGTACCGCAATCGAATTCCCGCACGATTGTATCTTGACTCACATCCACCAAGCGGCGAGTTAAATAACCCGAATCCGCCGTCCGTAGCGCCGTATCCACCAACCCCTTCCGCGCTCCATAGGAGGAGATAATATATTCTGTTACCGTCAGTCCTTCCCGGAAATTAGTTTTAATCGGCTGATCGATAATTTGCCCTTGCGGATCTGCCATTAGACCTCGCATTCCCACCAACTGACGCACCTGAGATAAATTCCCCCGCGCCCCACTAAAGGCCATCATATAGACAGAATTGAGAGGATCTGTCTTCTCAAAATTGAGAACAACCTCATCTTTCAAGGCCTCAGAAGTGCTATTCCAAGTATCGATGGTCTTTTGGAAACGTTCCACCTCCGTAATCTTACCCGTGCGATAGCGATCCTCGGTTTTAGCAATTTCTGCTTCCGCCTCCGCCAGCAATTCTTTCTTGATAGGAGGAATTTGCAAATCATCTACACTAATTGAAACCCCCGCCCGCGTCGCATAGCGGAAGCCCATTGCTTTCAACTCATCCGCCACGCTTGCACAGCGAGAACTTCCATACTGCCGATACGCCCAAGCAATCAGTTTTTTTAACTGACTTTTATCCACAATGCGATTGTAAAAAGCGGGTTGTTCTGTCATGACTTTGTTGGTGTGTATTGGTTCTTGTTTAGTTTTTATTTATTAGTGATAGGACTGATGCAGCCAAGGAGCGAGACGCTCCCACTACTGTATTCTCTTGTTATAGTAGTGCGGGCATCTTGCCCGTTAATGCGTAAGTCCTAAGCAATTAGCGATCGGTTAGAATCTCTTCCTCCCCGCTATCAACTATCAACTATCAACTATCAACTAACTAAAGCATCTTGAATTGTTTTGTTATAGATAATGCGTCCTGGGGTTGTCTTAACATATTGAAAGCGCTGTCCATCGGGGAGTTCCCGCACTTTTCGCCATTTGTATTGATATATCTTGCTACCATCGGGTTTTTCTTCAATCTGGGGAGAGTCATCTCCCTCCATTGTTTCTATTTCACCGTTGTAGCGCAGCCAGACATAAGCATGAATATCTACTAGACCTTGCTCGAAGGCTTGTAGAGCATCCTTCATCGAAGCAAAATAGCGCCCCGCACCCTTCTCGGGGGTTTGTGCCGCCAGATTTTCTGCCGTTAGATAATAACAGCCCAGTACCATATCTTGACTAGGTGCAACAATCGGTTTCCCCGTTGCTGGGGATAAAATATTGTGGCAGGCTAACATTAACAATCGTGCCTCCGCTTGAGCCTCTAAGGAGAGAGGGACGTGAACCGCCATTTGGTCGCCGTCAAAATCCGCGTTAAACGCCGGACAGACCAAGGGATGCAACTGAATCGCCCGCCCTTCTACTAAAATTGGTTCAAAGGCCTGAATCCCCAAACGGTGCAGCGTTGGAGCGCGGTTGAGCATGACGGGATGCCCGGCAATGACTTCATCTAAAACATCCCAAACGGCTCCTTCGCCACGCTGGATCAACTTTTTCGCAGCCTTGATATTATTGACCAAACCACCCTTGATCAAGCGGTGAATCACAAAGGGTTGAAACAGTTCGATCGCCATTTCCCTGGGCAAACCGCACTGATATATCTTTAACTTCGGTCCAACGACGATGACCGATCGCCCGGAATAATCGACTCGTTTTCCTAACAAGTTTTGGCGGAAGCGTCCCTGTTTTCCTTCAATAATATCTGACAAGGACTTGAGGGCGCGATTATTCGCTCCCACTACCGTCCGTCCCCGTCGTCCGTTATCGATCAAGGCATCTACCGCTTCTTGCAGCATTCGCTTTTCATTCCGCACGATAATCTCGGGGGCGAGAATTTCCTGCAACCGTGCCAAACGGTTATTGCGATTAATCACTCGCCGATACAAGTCATTGAGATCGGAAGTCGCAAAGCGTCCCCCATCCAACTGCACCATCGGGCGCAAATCCGGCGGAATCACAGGAATAACCGTTAAAATCATCCATTCGGGTCGGGAGCCGGTGGCAATAAAGTTATCAATCACCCGCAAGCGTTTAATCAATTTGGCTCGCTTTTGTCCCTTAGATCCAGCAATGTCTTCCCGCAACTTTTCGGCTTCTGCTTCGAGGTCGATTTCCTCCAATAAGCGCTGAATTGCTTCGGCACCAATGCCAACTTCAATCCCTGCCAATTCCGCATCTTCTGCGTAAAGTTGTTCCTCCAACTCCAACCACTGGTCTTCCGTCAACAATTGACGCTGGGATAAATTGCTGGCATTACCCGACTCTAACACCACATAGGCATTAAAGTAGACAATTTGCTCTACATCCCTTAAAGGCATATCTAAGAGAATACTTAAATAACTGGGAATACCTTTTAGATACCAAACGTGAGTCACCGGAGCAGCTAATTTAATAAAGCCCATACGATGGCGACGCACCCTCGATTCCGTGACTTCCACCCCGCAGCGCTCGCAAACGATACCGCGATGGCGTACCCGCTTGTATTTACCGCAATGACATTCCCAATCTTTGGCGGGACCGAAAATGCGCTCGCAGAATAAGCCGTCCATTTCGGGCTTTAGGGTGCGATAGTTAATGGTTTCCGGTTTGGTCACTTCTCCCACCAGTTGACTGTTGGGCAAAGTCCGCTCCCCCCACTGGCGAATCCGCTCTGGGGAAGCCAGACCGATTTTAACGTAGTCGAAACGCTGTTCGTTTTGGGTTCTGCTCATTTTTGTTACTCGTTGTTCCTTACTGGTTACTCGTTGATAGTTAATAGTTGTTGGTTGTGTGTTATTAACTATCAACTGTCAACTAATTACACTTCCTCTTCCTGTAGTTCTTCGCTACTCAGGGATTCGTAGGTGGGGCGCGAGGGGGCGCGACGGCGATCGCTGTCCGCCATTAAGTCCACTTCAATATCGTTACTCATGCCATCAGCAGAAGAATCGACTTTATGAACGGCAATATCTAAGCCCAAAGATTGAAGTTCTCGCATTAAAACCTTGAAGGATTCTGGCGTACCAGGGCGAGGGATGGGTTTGCCTTTGACGATCGCATTTAAGGCTTCATTGCGCCCCTGCATATCGTCGGATTTGACCGTCAGCAACTCTTGCAGAATGTAGGCGGCTCCGTAGGCTTCCAAAGCCCAAACCTCCATTTCTCCAAAACGCTGTCCTCCTTGTTGTGCTTTGCCTCCCAACGGTTGTTGGGTGACTAAACTGTAAGGTCCCGTAGAGCGGGCGTGAATTTTATCATCCACTAAGTGAACCAATTTCAACATATAGGCAATTCCGACGGTGACGGGGCGATCGAAGGGTTCTCCGGTACGACCGTCATAGACTTGAATTTTCCCTGGACTAGACTCATTGAACGCCCAGTCTTTCCCTGGTTTCTCACTGGCTTCTTTCAGTTTGCCATGTACGGATTCTCGAGAGATTTCCTCGCCGTACATTTCATCAAAAGGAGTCATTTTAAAGCGCACGCCTAAGTTTTCTCCAGCCCATCCCAACAAGCACTCAAACACCTGCCCAACGTTCATTCGGGAAGGAACACCCAAAGGATTGAGGACAATATCCACCGGACGACCATCGGGAAGATAAGGCATATCTTCGGCGGGTAAAATCCGAGAAATAATCCCCTTATTGCCGTGGCGGCCTGCCATTTTATCCCCCACCTGAATTTTGCGTTTTTGAGCAACGTAGACTCGTACCACCATATTCGCACCGGGGGGGAGTTCATCCCCTTGTTCTCGGGTAAACACCCGCACGTCAACCACCCGGCCTTTTTCTCCATTAGGCACCCGCAGGGAATTATCGCGAACATCCCGTGCTTTTTCCCCAAAAATGGCGCGGAGCAGTTTTTCTTCTGGGGGCTGATCCGATTCTCCTTTGGGGGTGACTTTACCCACGAGAATATCTCCCGCTTCTACCCAAGCACCAATGCGAATGATGCCGCGTTCGTCTAATTGACGCAGGGAATCTTCCCCAACATTGGGAATTTCTCGCGTAATTTCCTCTGGCCCGAGTTTGGTTTGTCGTGCCTCGATTTCATATTTCTCAATGTGGATGCTGGTATAAACATCATCAATGACTAGCCGTTCGCTGATGAGAATGGCATCTTCGTAGTTGTAGCCTTCCCAGGGCATATAGGCGACGACAATGTTCTGTCCGAGGGCAATTTCTCCCCCTTCTGTGGCAGAACCATCTGCCAAGACTTGACCTGGAACAACATCTTCTCCTTGGTAAACCAAAGGGCGTTGGTTCAAACAAGTATCTTGGTTGGAACGCTGATATTTTTGGATTTCGTATTCGATACAATCCCCATATTTAGCGTCGAATTGGTTGAGGTCTTTGCGTTTTAATTCGTCGTATTCGCGAATATCAAACTTGTAGTCTTCGGAACCAACGATGCCATCGATGCTGGCTTCAACATTGGATTTAACAATGATGCGGGTTGCTTCCACGTAAACGGCAACTCCTGGCACTCGACAGACCACGACCATACCGGAATCTCGGGCGGCCTGTGCCTCTAAGCCTGTTCCTACTAAGGGACGTTCTGGGCGCAATAAAGGTACTGCTTGACGCTGCATATTCGATCCCATCAGGGCGCGGTTCGCGTCGTCGTGTTCGAGGAAGGGGATCAAAGAGGTTGCTACCGAGACGATTTGCACTGGGGAAACCGCTACATAATCCACCTGTTCCGGGGTAGTGGTGGAAAATTCTTGGCGGTAGCGGACGGGAATGCGCTCGTCGATGATATTTTCGTTCTCATCCGTGGCGACATCTCCCGGTGCGACTCGCAGATCGTCTTCTTGGTCTGCGGTGAGATATTCGGGATCGCGATCGCGCAAAACTCGCCCATTTTCGACTTTGTAATAGGGGGTTTCAATAAAACCATATTCGTTAACGCGGGCGTAGGTGGCAAGGGAGCCAATTAGCCCTGCGTTCGGTCCTTCGGGGGTCTCTACGGGACAGATGCGCCCGTAGTGGGAGGGATGAATATCTCGCACGGCAAAACCTGCCCGCTCTCGGGTCAAACCGCCGGGTCCCAAGGCGCTGAGGCGACGCTTGTGGGTTAATTCGGCTAAGGGATTGGTTTGATCCATGAATTGGGAGAGTTGCGAGGAGCCGAAAAACTCTTTAATGGCGGCAACTAGGGGCTTAGGATTGACTAAGGAAGCGGGGGTAAGGGCATTGGCTTCGCTGACGGTCATTCGCTCGCGGATGATGCGCTCTAAGCGGTTTAGACCTACCCGGACTTGATTTTGCAGGAGTTCTCCCACCGATCGCACCCGACGGTTGCCTAAGTGATCGATGTCGTCGATTTGACCGATATCAAATTCAAGGTTAATGAGATAATCGATCGCCGTCATAATATCGCGAGAGGTCAGCACGCGAATGGTATCGGCGATATTTAGGCGCAATTTTTTGTTGAGTTTGTAGCGTCCAACTTTACCCAAGTCGTAACGCTTATTATCGAAGAAGCGCGATTCTAGTAACTGCTTACCGCCGTTAACCGTGGGGGGTTCTCCTGGGCGCAGTTTTTTGTAGAGTTCCATTAAGGCTTCTTCTTCGCTGGGATCGCCTTCTTTGTCGAGGGTTTTTTGATAGTATTCTGGGTGGCGCAAAGCGTCGAGGATTTCCCCTGTTGATAAGCCTAGGGCTTTGAGGAGAACTTGGGCGGAGAGTTTCCGCGTTTTGTCAATGCGAACCCACACCAACCCATTTTTATCCGTCTCGAATTTTAACCACGCACCTCGGTTGGGGATGAGGGAGGCTGAGTAAGTACGGCGACCGTTTTTGTCGGTTTCTGATTTGTAATAAACCCCAGGCGATCGCACAATTTGGTTGACGATGACCCGTTCTGCCCCATTAATAATAAAAGTACCGCGATCGGTCATTAAGGGCAGATCGCCGATAAAGACTTCTTGCTCTTTCATGGTGCCGTTTTCTTTATCGATTAATCGGGTCGGTACATACATCTGTACGGAATAACTGGCATCCCGACGCTTGGCTTCATCCACGTCATATTTGGGGGAATGCAGTTTATATTCGTGACCGACAAAGTGTAGTTCCAGTTTTCCCGTGTAATCGGTAATCGGAGAGAAACTGTTGAGTTCTTCAATGAGTCCAGCCTCTAAGAACCAACGAAAACTCGACCGTTGAATGGCAATAAAATCCGGGAGAAGATGGTGGGTGAGTTCGCTCATAAGGATTGGAGTTGGGGTGTTGGGGGCGATCGACAAACAACAAATAAATACTAAATTTTTAGGTTAAATAGCCGACAAGCATTGGCTGTGGTTTGCGCTGCTAGGGTTTCTAGGTCGCACTCGCGCAATTTGGCGAGTTCTTCGGCAACGTAGCGAACAAAGGCGGGTTCGTTGCGCTTGCCTCGTTTGGGAACGGGAGCGAGAAAGGGACAATCGGTTTCAATGAGCAGGCGATCGCTGGGAACAATACGAGCAGACTGTTGGACGGTTTCTGCTTTTTTAAAGGTGACAATTCCGCTAAAACTCACGTAAAACCCTAAATCGAGAAATCTTTGGGTTTCTTCTGGAGTTCCGCTCCAACAGTGCATCACCCCTCGTATCTCTCCTTTGTCTCGATTCACTGTCTCGATTAACTCTTGCAATGAATCTGCCCCATCGCGACAATGCACGATAACCGGGAGATCGAGTTCTACTGCTAGTTCGAGTTGAGCCTGACAGACTTTTTTTTGCTGCTCTTTGTTTTCAGCCTTATAAAAGTCCAAACCCAATTCGCCAATGGCAACGACTCGCGGATCGGAAATGGCTAGGGTGCGAATTTCTTCTTGCGAGTCGGCTTTCCATTTGTCCGCGTCTAAGGGGTGTAAACCCACTGAAAAAGAAAGATTCCCAAAGCGATCGGCGAGGTTTTGGGTTTGGGGGAATTCGCTGGGATCTACACAAGAATGGATAAGTTGAACTACTCCAGCGTCTTGCCAACGGGTTTGCAGAGCGTCTAAATCTCCTTGGAATGTATCAAAGTTCAGATGAACGTGCGTATCGATTAACTGCATTTAAACCCGTGTTGCCGAACTGATTATTGAGCCGAATTGAGTTGAGCGATCGTATACAAAATTGAATTTATTTTAAGACGCGATTTCTGCCGATGAAGTTGAGGAAGATGAATCTTGAAGTGTTGCGCTCGTCCGTTGCCAGAATCTGACCAAACGGGATTTTTTGCGCGAACCAGTATTGCGGTGCAGAGTGCCTTGTTTGATAGCCTTGTCGATTTTGCTGTATGCCTTGGATAGTGCCAGATCGATTTCTGCTTTCCCTGCCTCTGTCGGAGAAGCAACATAAGCCTCTACAGCAGTAAAATAGCGTTTCATTAAGGTTTTTACAGCAGATTTATATGCTTTATTTCTCAGCCGATTGCGTTCGGCTATTTGTATGCGTTTAATTGCAGATTTAGAGTTAGCCACGGTTGTCTTAAAACTTTAGGGGGAAACGTATTTTGGATTTTAGGTTGGTGGGACTCAAACCCCGGTCACAGCCCTTGAGAATGGGTTGTATTTGGGGGATCGCGCTAGGATCGCAAATTATTCTTTGCTGGCGATCGAGTCGAGACAGTCTAGGCACAGACTGTGGACATACTAATATAGCACTATTTTTGAGACTCGTGCAAGGAATTGTCACTGAATTGAGAGAGAATTTGAGTCTGGGTTCGGAAAAGTTTTCTCGATCTCTAGCAGGAGGAACAAGCAACCAATCGGGAATCCAAGTTAAGCTATAGAAAAGAAATTAGGAATCGGCTAAATCTGGAGATGCGTCTTTAGAAAGTGTCAGAGTCCAAACTCTAACCCACCAAGTAGCAAAGGCACTGGGATTCTATGCTGCGAATCATTACCGAACCAACTGAAGCTAAAACCGAACTGGAGCGCATCAGCAGTCGTACTCACAATGGCGGGATGCTACCTCAAGAAGAAGCAGTACGGGAAATTATTCAAACCGTGAGACGAGAGGGCGATCGCGCTTTACTTGATTACACGGAAAAGTTTGACGGGCAGACTTTAACGATAGAGCAATTGCGGGTGAGTGGCTCGGAATTGGATGCTGCTTACCAACAAGTCTCGAAGGAATTACTCGAGGCGATCGCCTTGGCTCGCCGTCAAATTGAAGCCTTTCATCGCCAGCGCATCCCTAAGTCTTGGGTACATTTTGGCGATGATGAGGTTGTTTTGGGCAAGCGCTATCACCCGGTCGATCGAGCGGGCTTATATATACCGGGTGGTCGGGGTGCCTACCCCAGTACAGTATTGATGAACGCTATCCCAGCAAAAGTGGCCGCAGTTCCTTATATTGTCATGGTTACACCCCCAGCCGAGGATGGCAAAATTAATCCTGCTGTTTTAGTTGCGGCTCAAGAAGCGGGGGTAACGGAAATTTATCGCGTTGGGGGAGCCCAGGCGATCGCGGCGCTGGCTTATGGGACGCAAACTATCCCTAATGTCGATGTGATTACGGGACCTGGGAATATTTATGTCACCCTAGCGAAAAAGATGGTTTATGGAACCGTGGGTATTGATTCCCTAGCGGGTCCCTCGGAGGTTTTAATTATTGCTGATCGCCATGCTAACCCAGTTCATATTGCGGCGGATTTGTTGGCGCAGGCGGAACACGATCCTCTAGCGGCAGCTATTTTACTGACTACTGAGGAAAAATTGGCACAACGGGTCAAATTAGAAGTTAAAAAACAATTAGAAAATCATCCTCGCCGCATTTTAACGGAAAAGGCGATCGCCCATTATGGCTTAATTGCAATTGTTGATTCTCTGGAAACGGCGGCGCATTATTCTAATCTATTTGCACCGGAACATTTAGAGTTAGAAATTGCCGATCCTTGGAGTTTACTCGATCGCATTCGTCATGCGGGAGCGGTTTTTTTGGGGAATTCAACTCCTGAAGCAGTGGGGGATTATTTGGCAGGACCCAATCATACTTTACCCACCTCTGGGGCGGCACGATATGCGTCTGCATTAGGAGTAGAAACGTTTATGAAACATTCAAGTCTAATTCAATATTCTGAAACGGCATTAAGTAAAGTTTCTCGGGCAATTCAAACTCTAGCTAATGCGGAAGGATTACATTCTCATGCAGAGTCAGTCCGTTTGCGGACGGAAATAAAAGAGGAAAGACTTTGAAGTTTTTAGTTATATTGTTAAAGTAGAAAATCTAACAGTGCTGAATTAACTTGTTCCGAACAACTCCCAGAGGCATCGTGTCCGCAGTTTTTGAGGAGTTTAAATTGCGAATTGGGCAAACATTGGTGTAGTTGTTCTCCGTGGGTATAAGGAAACCAGCGATCGCGATCGCCCCAAATAATTAGGCAAGAATTATGAGTATTTGCTAAATTTTCTCGTACTCTGCGAATAAAATTGGTGGGGTCGGAAGATATACCTTGAATCACTTTGATTGATAATTGGATATCTTCGGCATATTTGGCGATCGCCCCTTCCATTTCGATATAAGGATAGGTAATCCAATAAACATCTGTAGGATTAATTAAAGCAGGATCGGCAACAACTTCGCGCCGAAAATATCCGGTTATTCCCCTTGCTAATGGTGCAGTTTTTTTCAATAGGCGCGATCGATCCACAAACTGCACTATTTCTAAGGGTAAATAAGCCAAGAATTGCATCCACCACGTGGGCAAAGTATCCAAGAAAATTGGTACATTAATGAGAATGAGGCGATCGCATAATTCTGGTTTTTGCTGTACGAGGGCTAAACTAATTAATGCCCCTAAAGATTGGGCAATAATCGTAACAGGTTCATCGCACAATGCTTCAATAATGCGTTGCAGTTCAATGATTTGATGTCCAATTTTATCGGGGCTTAAAGGTTTATCGGAAAAACCATGTCCTTTTGCATCAATACAAAGGACGCGAAAATGCTCTGCAAGAGGGGCGATCGTATGTCTCCAACTATAGCTCCAACTGGCAATACCATGCACCAAAATGAGCGGTTTTCCTGTTCCTTTTTCGCCATAAGCAATCTGTACCGATGCCTCATTTGCATCGGTAATCGTTAGCATTTGCTTTCCTTTTGGAAAAGTATCTTCCCACCAGTCTTGCATTGAGAATTAATTAGGAATTTTACTGATTAAACTTCTGGCTCAATTTTATCTTGGGGAATATCAGGAGAGCGATCGATCTGTTCAAATCGATATCCTTGTTTTTCAACTTGGCTTATAAATTGGTTGGGATTGGAATTCCCTTCGGAGGATTGAGATGGCGAAGGGGTTTCTTTTTTGATTTGTTTGCGTTTAGATTGTCTACCCATTTTCAACAATTAATGAACAATATTTCTTGATTGTTAAAAGTTAGCAAAAGGAATCAGCGTGTTAATTGTTTTGCGAATGTGGAGTAAGAGAATAAGCTGTTCGAGATTGGGATCTAGATCGATAAAGGCTTGGGGTTGAGAGAGTTTTTCTTCTAGTTCCGCATATTCTGCCGCCGTCAGCAGTTCGCCGTCAAGAGGCGATCGCGCTTCTAAAATAATCTCATTTCGCAATACCTCTTCGGGTATATCTTCTGGAGGCGGTAAAGCCAAACCCTCCTGTATTCCCACCAACCCAAAACTAAGTCCAATACCCAAACATAATAATTTATTCATCATTCTGCAACTGGTAACTAATTAAAATCCTGGAGGTAAAGATTCATTACAGCGATCGTGAACTTCCCGAATGCGATCGAAAATCCAAGGATAGGCTTCTCTGTATTCGGGAAGTAAAGCCAGGGGACTCAATAACGCCGCCGCCGCTAGATCTGCAATACTGAAAGTATCGCCAATGAGAGTGGAACTTTCCTGCCAAGAAGATAACACCTGCATTGCCAGAAGCAAACGCGATCGCGCTAACTTGACCGCTCCAGGGGTGATTCCATATTGACGGCGAACCACATTGATCAGCAAGCGAGAGAATAAAGACGGATCGATTGATTGCCCTTCTCCCGCTCTATAGTCATAATAAACAAAGCGGGTTGCCGTGCCGATGCTCTCATCTAACCAATCTTCTAGTAACTCTGTTTGCTTTTTTAAAATTGGCTCAGTGGGGTATAAAGACGGCTCGGGACAAATTTTGTCCAAATATTTAAAAATTGCCGTTGAATCGGCGATCGCCTCGGGTTCTCCAGCCTTTTGAGGGAGTAGCACTGGCACTGTTGTTAAACCTGTAAGGGGTCTAAGTTTTAAAATATGCAACCCCGGAGTCAAATTTTCAACCTCATAGGCGATTTTTTTATAGCCCAGTGCCAATCGCGCTTTGCGACAGTAGTGAGAGGTACTGAATTGGAGTAATAGCATAATCGATGAGTGAAGGAGCAAAAAAATTGGGAATCTATCTAAAGATTAGGAGAATAAGGTCATCGGGGTCTACTCCCCTCGTGTTATCACCCCCTCTTCTCGGTCTGACGGGCAACCCCAAACTTTAACTTCTAATGTTAGGATTGTCAGAAACCTCAGCCTAAAGGCGTGAGGCTTGAAAGAGAAATCTAACAAGCCATTCTGACCAGACTAAGTACCCCGCGTACTACGTTATTTGGGTCACGACA
>NZ_JACSWA010000351.1 GCF_016888125.1 Spirulina sp. CCY15215 | reverse complement strand
AAGCCTAAATCTAAAGGTGGTAGCAATCGAGTCAGCAATTTAACTCTGGCTTGTCGTCCTTGCAATCAAAGTAAAGGAAACCAAGAAATTGAACAGTTTCTATCGGGTAAGCCAGATATTCTCAAACGGATTATCGGACAAGCCAAGAAACCGCTAAAGAAGGACGATCCCCCCCTGCCCCCCCTTGGGAAGGGGGGAGGTAGTGCAGCAGTCAATTCTACCCGTTGGAAATTATATGATG
>NZ_JACSWA010000350.1 GCF_016888125.1 Spirulina sp. CCY15215 | reverse complement strand
ACTACCTCAATTATCATGTATTGTAGTGGGAGCGTCTCGCTCCCTAGCTCTAATTATCCGGAGCAATGTTGTAAATTTGCAACTTTGAGATGCACCCTTAAACCTCAACTTCTGCAAGAGAAACCATTGCGATCGCCTCATTTAATAACAGTAAACCCGCCTCGACGCTTTCAATACGAGAGAGGCGATCGCGCAATTCTCCCGCCCCAACAAACCCTTTCGCATACCAAGCGAGATGCTTGCGAGACTGATAAATGCCGCGCTGGCCTTTGTACTCCCATAATCCCACTAAATGTTCCTTCGCACATTGTAATCGTTCCGCGATCGCCGGAGAATCTAAAAGATATCCCGTTTTTAAAAAATAATCGATTTCTCCCGCCAAAAATGGATAACCCAAAGTACCTCGAGAACACATTACCCCATCCGCTTCCGTTTCCTGTAAGCACCGTATCGCCGCTTCCACCGAGAAAATATCGCCATTAGCAATAATAGGAATCGAAAGAACTTCCTTAACCCGGCGGATCCACTCCCAGCGTGCCTTACCTTTGTAACCTTGGGCGCGAGTGCGACCGTGAAGAGTGAGCATTTGCGCCCCTGCATCCTCCATGCGTTGAGCAAAATCGAGAATATTAATTTCCTCATCATTCCAACCGATGCGGGTTTTCACCGTTACCGGAACCTCAACCGCCGCCACCACCGCCCTCACAATTTCCACCGCAACATCCGGTTGACGTAATAAAGAAGATCCGCCCCCCTTCTTGGTAATTTTATTAACAGGACAGCCCATATTAATATCAATCGTATCCGCCCCTTCCGCAACCGCTTTTTGCGCCGCCTCTCCCATAAAATCCGGGCGACAATCAAACAATTGAATACTGATAGGATGTTCGTCAGGGTCTACCTCCATCACCTTCGGTAACTGGCGCAGATGGTTCAATTCACTGGCGCTGACCATTTCAGTGTACATCATCGAATCGGGGGCGTATCGCCGCACCAAACGCCGAAACACCATATCCGTCACCCCCGAGAGAGGAGATTGCAAAACGCGGCTTTTTACCGTGACTGAACCAATTTTCAGAGGTGTCGCCAGTTTAGTTTTGAGTTCGTTAGAGAGGGAAAGCATGAACAGGATAAAAGCGCAAAGTTCCTTTTCTACCATAACCCGCGCTGTGTCTCTAATGGATTTGGTGCTATCTTTATGCCTAACTATAAATTTGTCAGTTATAATTTGCTAGTAATTTGTTCTTCTTTATGCCAATTAAACTATGATAGTATTTTGTTGCGGCTTAATGCGCTCTGGCTCTACGCTTCAATATAAACTGACCCAAACTTTAGTGGAAAAACTGGGAAAAGGATCGGGATTCGGTTGGTTGCCTTCAGTGCAGAATAAAGAAGACTTGTTTTATCGTGCTACGGAAAGCGATCGAGACAATTATTACATTGTTAAAATACATGGATATAGCCCTGATTTTGACGATTTAATTAGGCAAAATAAAGGCAAAGCAATTTATGTCTATCGAGATCTTCGAGATGTTGTGACTTCCTTTATGTCTTGGCGCAAATGCTCCTTCGATGCAGTCATCCGCGACCAATGGCTAGAGAAAGTAATAAGAGATAGCAAAAAATGGGAGTCTCTCGAAACAATCTATATTGCTAAGTATGAAGTTTTAATGCAGAATCTAGAAAAGGAAGTCTTGGCAATTGCAGAACATCTCGGTATCAGCATCAGTAATGATTTAGCAAAAGAAGTTGCAGAGCAATGTTCCATCGATCGCCAGAAGAAAAAAACCGAATTAATGCAAAGCAAACAACAAAAAATAGACAGTCAAAACATCCTCCATCAAAATCATATTAGTTCTGGTAAATCCCAAAGATGGCTTCAGGAACTTTCTGCCTCTGAAATTGCTTATATCGAACAAAAAACAGCCCCTTGGCTGCTTGCCCACAATTACGATTTAGCCTACCCTAACTCAGTGAACAGAAGTATTTTAGCAACTCGAGAGAATTTTAACTTGTTTGTATCTGACTGTATTTTTAATGCCAAGAGAACAAAGGGTCATATCGATAATTATTTAAAGTCTTCAGATAGTAATGAGCAATAAAAAATGAGCAGTAAAATTGCGAGATAAGAGCGCGGGTAGACACGCTCTTACGATTCCCTTCACATTCCCGAACTATCCAAAAACTCGCGAATGTCGCGATCGCGTAACTGACAGCTTTTCCCCGCTTCTACCAATTCCTTCTTGCAACCAGTCGGAATCACTGCTTTGACCAAAGAATGAGTCCCCTGCTGCTGTTTTTTCAAGGTTTCGAGGGATTCTTCCAAGGCTTCAATGCGATCGACCAAAGCCCGAATAACCACCGCCTCCGAGTCCGGTAATTTTCCATGTTCCAAAGGACTAACCCGCACCCCAGATTGATAGATGATGCGCCCCGGAATGCCCACCACAGTACAATCAGAAGGAACATCCCGTAACACCACAGACCCGGCACCAATGCGGACATTATTGCCAATTTGTAGATTGCCTAAAACTTTAGCACCGGCACCCACAACAACATTTTCCCCTAAAGTAGGATGGCGTTTTCCGCTTTCTTTTCCTGTCCCTCCCAAAGTGACACCTTGATAAATCAAACAGTAATCGCCGATAATGGCTGTCTCGCCAATAACGATACCCATACCGTGATCGATACAAACCCCCTTACCAATTATTGCCCCTGGATGAATTTCAATTCCAGTGAGGAAGCGGGCGATATGGGAGAGAAAACGCGGTAGAAAAGGCAATCCCAAATGGTGCAGCCAGTGCGCCAAGCGATGGAATAATAGAACTTGCAACCCCGGATAGCAAAAAAGAACTTCTAACCAATTGCGTGCGGCAGGGTCGCGTTCAAAGATAATCTTAAAATCAGCGATAAGAGTGGATAGCACGAGAATTTTGTCTCTCATAGTTCAACCAATGACCATATTATCGCTCTATGGGAATGAGAAACGGGTGAAAATACGAATTTAGATAGAGAGGTTTTCCCCATTGTTGTGCGTTAGGCTAAGTTAAGAGGTTTATCGCTCCTGTTTTTTATTGCATTATCCCTACTTGTGGAAATCACCTTTTTAGGAACCAGTTCGGGAGTTCCGACGCGATCGCGCAATGTCTCCAGTATTGCCCTGCGTCTCCCCCAACGTGCGGAAATTTGGCTATTTGACTGCGGCGAAGGAACGCAACATCAATTCCTTCGCAGTGCCTTAAAAAGCTCGCAAATTCGCCGTATTTTTGTCACCCACATGCACGGCGATCATACTTTTGGCTTAATGGGATTATTGGCGACCATTGGTTTAGCGGGCACCGGACACGCGATCGATATTTATGGTCCGGGTGGGTTGGAAGAATATATTCGCGCTTGTTGTAAATATTCTTATATGGACTTATCCCGACGTTTGAGAATTCATCGCGTCCAACCGGGTTTGGTCTACGAGGATAATGAGTTTAGCGTTAGTTGCATTTTATTAAAACATCGCGTTCCTGCTTACGGCTATCGCGTTGTCGAAAAGGATCGCCCTGGACGTTTTAAGGTGGAAGAAGCAAAGGCCTTGGGTATTCCTTTCGGTCCGGTTTATGGGGAACTCAAACGCGGAAAAACCATCGCCCTTGATGATGGTCGTACAATTCGCGGGATCGATCTCTGTGAACCTCCAGAAACAGGGCGCAAAGCGGTTTATTGTACGGATACGGTGTTTTGTGATGCGGCGGTAGATTTGGCTCAAGATGCGGATGTTTTGATTCACGAGGCAACTTTTGCCCATCAAGATGCGGAAATGGCGTTCGATCGCCTGCATTCTACTTCAACAATGGCGGCGCAGGTGGCTTTATTGGCGGGAGTGAAGCAATTAATTATGACCCATTTCAGTCCTCGTTATGCCCCCGGAAATTCCCTGCAAGTCGAAAATTTATTAGAGGAAGCGAAAGCAATTTTTCCCAATACTTGTTTGGCGAAGGATTTTTTCAGTTATGAGATTCCTCGACATCGTTTGGTCGAGAATCATTAAATCATCTTTTGCGGGTTTATTTGGACGAATTCGAGGAAGGAGAAAACGATTCTCTGGCGATCGAAATTGCGCGATTGTTTGTTCAAAGTCCCAAAAAAACTCACGGGGACGGATTTTGATTGAGAAAGTGCGATCGCAAGAATCTGATGACAAGTTCAGCCGAACTGTGTTAGCCTTGATTCAAGGTATCATTTTCTATAAATTTCCCTCACTAAAGTTGACGGAGTTAGAAACGATGTTAGATTTAGGCAACTTCAGACAAACTCCTCTCTATCATTATAAAACCAAAAATGAATCAAAACGATAAGCAGATTAACTGGCATATTACAGACTATTTAGATTATTATCGTAAATTACCGCAAGCGCCAGAATTTGCTGTTTTACTCAAAGGTCAGTGGGGATCTGGTAAAACATGGTTTATCAATAATTATCGTAAAACGTTTGACCCCAATCAACAAAAATGTTTGTATGTCAGTCTTTACGGAATGACTTCCTTTTCTGAGATTGAATACGAATTTTTTCGGCAATTGAATCCTGTTTTAGCTTCACCAGGAGTAAAATTAGCAGGAAGAATTATCAAAGGATTGGTTAAAGGTACGCTTAAAATTGATTTTGATGGCGATGGAAAAAATGATGGAACAGCTAGTATTGGGATTCCGGATATTAATCTACCTGATTATCTCAAGAATATTGATGGAAGTATTTTAATATTCGACGATTTAGAACGTTGCAATATAGAAATTAGCAGTCTTTTAGGTTATATCAATAATTTTGTAGAGCATCAGGATTTTAAAGTGATTCTTGTTGCGAATGAGGATGAATTAGTCAAGAAAAGTGACCCTTTAAAGAATTCTTATCAAATTATCAAAGAAAAGTTGATTGGTAAAATATTTGATATATCACCAGACTTTTCTGGTGCGTTGGAAGAATTCATTGGGGAATTAAGCGATTCCGATCTTAAGGATTTTTTAAAAAACACGGACTTGATAAAGGATTTATACGAACAAGCAAAGTATAATAATCTCCGAACTTTAAAACAAATCGTATTAGATTTTAATCGGATTTTTGACGTTTTACCAGATAAAGCAAAAAAGAAATCTGACCTACTTCAAGAACTATTAAAATTTGTCACATTTTTTTCGATAGAGATTAGACGAGGAAGAATTCTTGCAAAGGATATTAAAGAATTGGGATTTGAACAGATTTCCAGAAAATGCAAAAAAAATGAAGATACCAAAGATAAAAGCAAAGAACAGCAAATATTGGAAACGTATCCTATGATAGATTTGTCCAAGTCATTTCCAAGTCGAAAATGGTGGCAAGATTTTTTTGATCTGGGAATCGTAGAAAGTCAAGAATTACAACAGTCAATAGAAAATAATTTTTTTGAAGATGAAAATGCACCAAACTGGGTTAAACTCTATCATTTTAAAAGGCTCTCTGATAATGAATTTGACAACTTACTTAAAAGTGTTGAATCAGAATTTGAAACAAGAAAATATTCCGATCTTGGTGTAGTTAAACATATAACAGGAATGTTTTTTAACTTTTCAAAACTTGAGTTTTATGATAAAGCTAAGGAATCCATAGAGAAGGATGCAAAAGACTATATTAATTATCTAAAAGAGAATAAAAAGATACCTGCAAAACTTTCTCGAAAATCTGAAGATAATGATAACTATGAAGGACTTATGTTTCAAGGAATGGATATTCAAGAATTTCAAGAATTTCAAGATTTTCTATTGTATATCGATGAGATTCAGAAACAATTAAACGATAATTATATGAAGGAAATTGTAATTTCAAGTATGGAAAATAATTTCAGACAGTTTATTAAAATAGTAAAAGCTAGTTCTGAACGAGATTCAGAATATTATAATTTTCCAATACACAAATATATAAAATCTAGAGAGTTTGTCGAAAAAATAGTATCGATTGACTTTCAAAGTCATCAGGATATAAGTTTTGCTTTGCGAAGGCGATATGAATCTTATGATTTTGGCAAAAAATCATCTGAGATAACTGAAGAAATAGAATGGCTTAAATCTATGATAACTGAAGAAATAGAATGGCTTAAATCTATTCGTGATCTCTTAAAGAAAGAAGCCAATCGAAAAAAAGGTAAAGTAAGTGGATATAACTTAGAGTCATTTAAAAATAATTGTTTGGATAAAATCATAGAACACCTTGAATCTGCTGAATCTGCTATGTAACCTTGAACTTGACGATCGCCTTCCCAAACTTCTAAACTCTCCAGTATCTCTATCCTAGGGCTTGCTGAAAAAGTTAGAAAAAAACGATTTCAGCTTACATCAAACAGAAAGGGCTATTTTTTTTTGGTTCGGAAATTGTCTTTTCCGTTGTTGCGGTGCGGGTTGAACTTGTTTTCTTTGTTGTCTGGCGATCGCCATTGTATTCGGAAGAACTCCCGCAATACTCGCTAAAATCTCATCGGAAAGTGCCGCGATCGCCTTACAACCAAAATATTTCTCTAGCATCATCACCATCAAATAAGCACGTTTTAGCGGTACGGGATGCTTAATTGCCTTTTGAGCCGATCCAACCCATTTTTGACGAATCAGAAAAGACTGTCGCCGTTGTTCGTAAGATTCTGGATAAGTTAATGCCACTTTTCCCAAAGGGACCAACCGACGACAATCTAAATCTAGCATTCCTCCCACTGCGGCTCCCGGTCCCAATATTTCCGCATGATGGGGATGACAGACAATAATTCCTCCTCCCTTAGCTGCTTTAACAAAGAATAATTGCCCGCTATTTAAGTTTGTGAGGACTTGAGTGGGAGGGAAAAGTGGAGAGCGACTTAGTGCTTGATTTGACATCTCGGTTTAGTTGCATCTGAAACGGGAAAATATTGCTGGTGGGGGATGGAGCGCCTTGATGCTTTCAACTCGGAAGCCCTTTCAATCTACGAAAAGGCTAAGAATTTCTAAAAAGTAACCCCATGAACAATCCTTACCGACCATCTTTATTGTAGGTCTTATCATCCTCAAGCAACACCGAGAATTCCGCGATCTTCAGCATTAGATTGCGTGACATTCATCACACAATGCTAGAGAATTTACTGAGACCAGAGAATATTATCCTTAACCATCAAAATTATTCCTTAAAGCTGCGGTAGTTAAACTCAGTAGCGCGATCGTGACAGGATGTACAAGTATTTGCTGTTTGCGTTTGCTGAAACTCGACTTTGGGATGTATTGCGCGAAAATAGCGAGAGTCGGCAATGCGAAAAGGAGGTTCTCCCGTTTCTCCATAGGTACGAGAAAATGATTGAATATAGTTCCACATAAGGATAATTTCTGGTGAAATAATATCGCGAGTTTTGACGTTATAATGCTGCGGTAAACTTTCTAGTAAAAAGCGCCAAGTTTCTGTGGGTAAAATTTCTGTGGGTAGGGCAACATGGCATTCTCCGCATCGTTCTACATAGATATCGCGGGCAAATGCTAATTCTTCGGGAACAGGATCGAGGGATTTTAAGTTCTGAATTTCTGCTTGAGATTGGGAATAAACGGGGCTATTTGTGCCTAATGCTACTGCCAGACCAATGCCGATCGCCAGACTCCATAAAAATATCAAACCCGACAACACCCAAGGAGATTTTTGAGTTCTTTTCTGGCGCTTTTTGTTGCTTTTGGATTGTTTTTGTTTAATCATGAATCAATTAAAAATGACCAATTACCGATTACTAACTACTAACTACTCAACAGAAATTGTTCGCAGCAGGCGATCGACAATCGTTCGTGCTTGTTTGCCCCCCGAGGGAATGAGACGATGAGAAAGAACGTGGGGAGCCAAAAATTTGACATCATCGGGGGTCGCATAATCCCGTTGCTGAATGAGAGCATAAGCCTGAGAGGCACGCTGCAAGGCAACTGTTCCTCTCGGACTGACTCCCAAGGCAATCTCATCGTCCTCCCGCGATGCTCTGACGAGATTGAGCATATATTGTTGCAAGGCCGTTGTTACTTTAACTTGACTGGCGAGGCGTTGCAATTCTAAAACTTCTTCTAAGCTGATACAAGGTTCGAGATCGTTAATGTCTCCCAAAGTCTTAGCCTGCTGACGTTGGAGCATTTGTAATTCTTCCGCTTCACTGGGATAGCCCAAAGTGAGAGAGAGGGTAAAGCGATCCATTTGTGCTTCGGGGAGGGGAAATGTACCTTGATATTCAATGGGGTTTTGAGTGGCGATGACAAAGAAGGGAATGGGAACTTGGCGGGGTTGTCCGTCTACGGTCACTTGCTGTTCTTCCATGACCTCTAATAAGGCGGACTGGGTGCGGGGGGTGGCGCGGTTGATTTCATCGGCGAGGAGGACATTTGCAAAGGCGGGACCTTCGAGAAATTCAAATTCTCGGGAATTGGGGTTCCAAATATTTGTTCCCGTGATATCGCTGGGAAGGAGATCGGGGGTGCATTGAATGCGCTGAAATTTGCCGTTGACGGAACGAGCGAGGGATTTGGCGAGGAGGGTTTTGCCGACTCCTGGCACGTCTTCCAGCAGGGCATGGCCGCCGCTAATGAGTGCTACAAGAACGAGACGGATGGCATCATCTTTGCCGACGATGGTACGAGCGAGATTTTCGGTGAGTCTGGAGATGCGATCGGTCATTTGATAGGTATGATAGTTGATAGGTATGGTAGTTGATAGTTGATAGTTGATAGTTGATAGCGGGGAGGATAGTTGATAGTTGATAGCGGGGAGGGTCTTGCTTTTTAGCTGCGATCCTATTCAGCTTTTATTTTTTATTTTGGCTTCAAGGAATTTTCTCGCGATTTCGCAGTCGATCGCAATCTGTTTTTTGAGGGCATTGAGGGAGTCAAATTTTTGCTCGGGTCGGAGAAATTTTTCTAAATATACGGTTAAGGTGCGATCGTAAAGGTCGCCACTCCAGTTTAAGATGTGAACTTCAATAATGGGTGTTTTACCTTCATTGACGGTGGGACGACAGCCAATATTTATCACGCCTTGAAGGGTGGCCATACCGATCGCCTCGACTTCAACGGCATATACGCCATAACGGGGTAAAAATTTATCTGGGGGGATGTCGAGATTAGCTGTGGGAAAACCGATTTTACGCCCTAGTTGCTGCCCTTTAACGACTTTCCCCCCTAAACTGTAAGGGCGATCGAGCAATTGTTGGCTAATTTCGATATCGCCTTGGCTGAGGGCTTGACGAATACGGGAAGAACTGATGCGCTGGTTAGCCAGTTCTTCCAGAGGGGCGATCGCCACTTCTCGATGAAAAGTACCGGCGATCGCTTGCAAGTCTTCTGCTTTTCCAGCGCGATCTTTGCCAAAACAAAAATCGGCACCGATACAAATCAGTTGTGCTTGCAGGCGATCGATGAGAATCTCCTCAACGAAGGCTTGAGGACTCAAATTCGCCAATTCGCGGTTGAATGGGAGCAAAACTAACTGTTCGACTCCTAAGCCCTTGAGTGCCTTAACTTTTTCCTCTAAAGGGGTTAAAAGTTTGCGACTTTGACCGGTAAAAAATTCCCTCGGATGAGGATTAAAGGTGACAACAGTTGGATAAATTTGCCAGTATTCCTGCTGTATTTCAGCGCTTCCTCCCATTCGCGCTAAGACTCGATGTTCTTGTAAGATGGGTTGAAGAACTCGCCTGTGACCTAAATGAATGCCGTCAAAATTGCCAAGGGCGATCGCCGTTGGTGTTAATGCTGTTTCAGTCGATGATGTTACCCACACGCTTTACATTTTGAAACAATTTGCTCGATCCTACCCCAATTTGTCTCTTCATCGGGAGGTCAAGGCAATTTTTTGGCGATCGCGTTTGTGGAATGATGGGGGAAGAAGGCGATCGCTGGACTCCATTTATACAAAAGAAAAGAATCTTCTTGACTATTCATTATTTTCTGTCTCGTTTTCTGGAGAATCTTGGTTCGGTGGATTTTCCTCTACTGGGGAAGGTGTCACTTCTTCTTCTTTTTCCAATTTTGAAGGGGAAGGTGTCAATTTCTCTTTTTCCAATAAAGATTCAGCTTCAGGAGTAATAGGTAGCTTTTTGAGGGGAGGTGGTGTCGTCGTTAGGGGCAGTGAAGGACCGAGGGGTAGGATAATCTTATCATCTAGCTTTTGATTTATGCCTTCAGAGGTAACGGTTTTGGCTTGACTGACAAAGAAAATAAACTTAAATTCTCGCTTAACTTGCCGACTGATGAACCTTTCTATTTCCTGCACCTGTTTGGGGGTAATTTCAACACTCGCTTGGACGGTTAAATAAACAATTGGTTTTTTTTGCGCCCAGTCTACTTGTGTGTTGATCAAGGTGACATCTTCTTGTCCGATTGTCACCGTACTTCTCTGCAAAAGTTGAGCAATCGAATATTGTAGGCGGGAAGTTCTCACTAAATTGAAAAAATTAATGCCGAGGGGAAGCAATAGAACAATGATCGAGAGAAGGGCGATCGCCACATGACGGCTGACTTGTGTATAGCCAGCCATGATAAATACCAACATACAGGCGAAAATAATGCCGAGTAAGTTGGTTAAATATAATAAAAATGCTTGTTGGCCAAATGTCCAAAATCTCGGATCGTTAAAGGCTTTGGAAATGGAAAGTCCGACTACACATAAAGGAGGCATTAGGGCGACAGAAATGGCAGTTCCGGCTAAGGCATCGCTGACTCCTTTACGCACTTTAGCAAAGCCGCTAATTGCCCCCGCAGCTAGAGCAATACCGAGATCGACGAGGTTGGGTTGGACGCGAGATTGAAATTCTGACCCAAAGGAGGGGATCGGGGTTAAGAGTCCCAGGAAACACGCTAGGGCGATCGCGATCGCGGTACCCCCAAGAATGGAAAAGAGGGACTTACGCAAGAGGTCGATATCCCCTTCTAATGCAGCGAAGGCAAACCCGCGCAAAGGCAGCATCAGAGGGGCAATTAACATCGCGCCGATAATGACTGCGGTACTATTGGCGATCAGCCCAAATGTGGCGATCGCGCAAGAACTAATAATGAAAACGACATAGTTGGTATTCCATGCTGCATCAAGGGATAATTCCCGATGCAGTCTTTCTTCGTGCTTTCCCTCAACAGGTTGGGGTAAAAATTTTTGCAGGATTTGCGGGAGTTTCATAAGGAAAACAAAGAAAACCTAAAAATAAAGTTATGCGATCGCATTGACTTTTGTTCTTTTCTCAGTTTCCCCTATCTTGTCGATATTATTTTAATATAGTTTTATAACAATTTTGTGTAAAAAAATGAATAAAATTCGTGTGGTTTTAGTAGAATCTCGCGATCTGAGCCGAGTAGGTTTGAGTGCGCTACTGGGAAAGACTCAGGATATTGAAGTCGTGGGAGAGGCGGCCAATGGTCGTCAGGCTCTTGAGGTTTTGACCTTTACTAAACCGGATATTGTCTTAATGGCTATTAATTTGCCCGATATTAACGGCATTGAGGTTATACAGAAACTGAAACGGTTGCGATCGCCAGAACCGGAAAACACAACCAAAGCGATCGTTTTAACAGAACGCGGGAGTGAAGATTCGGTTTTGGCTGCATTTGTTGCTGGTGCTGATTCTTATTGCCTCAATGATACCAGCTTAGAGACCCTCATACAGGCGATTAAATTGACCCATGAGGGGGACTCTTGGATCGACCCTTCCATTGCTCAGATTGTCCTCAAACAGGTTAAGCAAGGGCGGGAAGAACCCCATAAAACAGTCGAAATCACGGCTTTAGACCCCGAATCTCCTCTGATTATCGATGCTGATGCCATTACCGATCGCGAACTGGATGTGTTGGAATTGATTGTTGCAGGACACTCTAATGCGGCGATCGCCGATCGCCTATATATTACTGTCGGTACGGTGAAAACCCACGTCCGCAGCATCCTAGGCAAACTTGGCGCGGAGGATCGCACTCAAGCTGCCGTTCGTGCTTTACGGTTGGGTTTAGTCAGTTAACCGACACTATTCAGCTTTTTCTTGTAAATCACCGGGTTCATTGATGTACATTTCCGGTTCAACTGCATAGTTATTCAACAGTCCTTCGCGATCGACGGTAAACCCTTCTACGGTATTAATTGACCCTTCTTGTAAGGGTTTATCTTTAAATCCATCTCCTTCTCGTTCCATACGTGCGGCAGTCTCAGCCGAAACAATTTTGCGATCGTAGTTAGCACCGGATTGATTTTTGTTGTCCATATTATTCTCCTTGAAAATGGGTAAATCTTGCGTATCTATTAAGATTGCGATATCGTCGCTCTGTCTTATGAGTTAACCTTGTATGAGTTAACTTTGGGAATAACATCAGGACGTTCTTCTGTTTTCCAACCGATGGGACGCTTCGAGTTGTACCAAGCGATCGAACCGATAAAAGCTGCGGCAATAAATCCTAATCCCAAGACTGCGATCGCATTAAATGGTAAGCTGTTTGTGGCGGTTGTTTCTAGTAAAAGTTGCATAAGTTTTTTGTTTTGCTCCTTTCTTCATGTCTTCGCTTTCTAGCATAACAAGAACAAAAAGGCGATCGCATCTCTCAATTTAAAGGTTTGTTTCTATTCCTTGGGAGAGAGAAGGAGATTGGGCTGCACACTCTACAATTGACCTCGCGAGGGAAGTAAAACTCTGCGATTTTTGCTATCATTGCGATACAGTTTCTCTCAAAATATATGAGTTTGGCCAAATTAAAGAAGGCGATCGCGATATTTTCCAGTTCTCTCGATCTGGAACTTGCTTTGAAGAAACTGAAAAGCGAAACAACGTCTCTGCAATATAATACCGAGATTGTCGATGATAATTATCTTCTTACAATTACAGGAACAGATGCAGAAATATTCTATATTAAAATGATGCTGACGAATAAAGGAATCGAAGAGCAGAATGATTACAGAGTTTCTAAATCTCCAGTCGATCTCTTTCCCGCGATCGGTGCAACCTTTCCCGCTAGTAATACCCCAAACCTCGAACCCGATACTGAGGTTCTCGATCTTCGTTAGCAGTAGATCTCAGTCGGATAGGAAGCAATATAAACCATAATGGGGGGGTAGTGCGAGCATCTTGCTCGCTATTTTTACAAAATCTTGCTCGCTATTTTTACAAAATCTTGCTCGCTATTTTTACAAAATCTTGCTCGCTATTTTTACAAAATCTT
>NZ_JACSWA010000035.1 GCF_016888125.1 Spirulina sp. CCY15215 | reverse complement strand
CTCCTACCCATGCACCATGCTTGGCGTTTTGGGTATGCCATTCTCGCCACTCGATAAACTCGAAGGCGGCCAAAGTCACGCCATCAACAGCATGAGTCGCGGGTTCTGGCTTGGATTTGTCGGTTTTATTCTTTTCCAAACCCAACCATTTTCGTAGTTGACTCGTGCCATTTCCGTCTCGTTGCCAGCCTTGATGCACTTTGACTGGAGCGAATTCGGATAGCCATTGGAGCATTTGCCTTTGACCCACCATGACGGGAGAAAAACCTTTGCCTGATTTTGCTCCTTTTCGTCCACTGGTTCTATCTACGTCTGCCATCACTTTTTCGTAATGAATGACGCTAATGGGGTAAAGGGTAAATAACTCCCGAATTACTCGTAGTTCCAGTTGTCGGTTGGCTCGAATACTGGGCGGAAGTTTGCCTTTTCTTCGGTTAGAAAAGCGCTTTTGCCGATGACACCGTTGCTCAAAGGGGA
>NZ_JACSWA010000349.1 GCF_016888125.1 Spirulina sp. CCY15215 | reverse complement strand
ATACCTCCCGCAGAGGTAAACTTGAGAGCATTATTAATCAAGTTAATCAGAATTTGGCGAAGTTTGACTTCATCAGTGCGAATATAGCGGGGGAGATTTGGTGCTGGTTCTAATAACAATTGCAAGTTTTGGTCTGCTGCTTTGAGTTGAAACATATCGTGAATATCATCAAGAAGGCGATGCAGGTCGAAGTTTTTCTTGTTCAGGGTAATGCGCCCTGCTTCAATTTTGGAGAGGTCGAGGACGTTGTTGATTAGAGTTAAAAGATGTTCGCCACTGCGGTTAATAATGCCGACGCTTTCTTGATGTTCTGGGGGGAGGGTTTGAGAGCGTGTCATAATCTGAGTAAAGCCAAGAATAGCATTGAGAGGCGATCGCAATTCGTGACTCATGTTGGCGATGAAGCTGCTTTTTGCTTGGTTGGCGACTTCGGATTTTTCTTTGGCAACTTCAAGTTCGAGGGTGCGTTGTTTGACCCGAATTTCTAATTCTTGATTGCTTTGAGCTAGGTGAGTTAGGGCTAGATTTAATTGAGTTTCTGCCTTGGTACGTTCTGCGATCGCGGCTGCCAGCACTAATGATGTTAAGACAATTACTGCAATAAAGGATTGCAATAAAATTAAAGATTCGTTTAGGTCTTCTTTGGCAAATACCCCAAACCCTCTTACTGTCCCTAAAACCGCTGTAACTGAAATCAGAAAAATCAAGAATGTGGTTCCAAGTTGGCTGAAGCGAAATACCGACCAAATCAAAAGCGGAAACAGAATATACTCGATGGGATAGCCACCGGCAAAAGTATTTTTACATACCCAAATTACAGCAACGAGTAACAAAGTTGCTTCTGTAACGCGCCAGATATTAAGATTCTTAAGTTTGAGAATTATTTCTCTCGTGAAATTACCCCAGTTAGCTCGATTTTTCCATCGTTTAATTGTTTTTTTATTTTCCTGCAATAATTCTCCCACAGATAAAAGCAAGGGCGTGACAATGAAAACTCCGCCGACAATAGAAACCCACCAAATTACTAATACTTCTAAATAAGCACTTCCTGGAATTTTGCCCAGAAAGTAAAGGGATGTTGCTCCGAAAATACCATCTACTAAGGTAGCTAAGATACCACCAAAAACCAAGAAATTTAAAACATCTTTAATTCGCTGAAAAGAATAGCGGTTTTTAATAGTTTTAACTACCAAAAATCCACCCAGCCAAGCATTTAAGGTACTGCCTGTAGCTATGGCAAAAACAGCTAAAATAGAAGTCATAAAAGAGGTAAAGCTCGTACCGTCAAAAAAGGCAAAAAAGTTACTCAAAAAGACACCTAAAAAAACTCCAGGTAAAACGTAATTGCCTAGCATTAAAACTGCAGCTAAGGCGATACCTGAAGAAGGCCATATTGGGGTAACATCTTGAGGAGTTGAGGCAAGATGTCGAGCTATTTCTGCCGCGCCATAATAGGCTAAGACTACTAATACTAGAGTGCCAAGATAAAAAACTCTGTTGAGTATTTTGCTTTTCTTTTGTCCAGACAATTCGTGGTTAAACATAAGTCAACTTTTAACAACTAACTACTAAAATAGCGTTCCTAAATGAGTGGGACCCAACATCTTTTTTGGATTCCACTGCATTCCACTCAACCTACTTTTTAAGGCATTTTTCCTGCATGGCGAGGGGATTTATCTAAACCTATGGATTTGCCACAAATCATTGAGGATTGCTATAGCAGTCCTCAATGAATCTAAAAATAGATAAATAACCAGAAAGTTTAGACGCGAGGAAAGGGTAAAGCATAATGCACCCGATTTACCTTTTTAGTTTACCCTCTTTTGAAGCATTAATGACAAGGGAAGAGCGATCGCCAATTCTGTTCCCTTGCCAAACTCAGAAGCACAGGTAATTTTACCCCCATGTTTTTCGACTACAATTTGAAGGGCGATCGCCATGCCTAACCCCGTACCTTTACCTACTTCTTTCGTGGTAAATCCTTGCTCAAAGATGCGCTCTTTTATTTCATCAGGAAGTCTCTTACCATTATCAGTAATTTGCACAATAATGCCCTCGCTTGAAAAGGTTTGCTAATATAGTCCACTCCACCTACTTGAAAAGCCTTGACCTTATCAGTTGTTATTGTTCATCTTTAATTAGTCTCTTGGGGAATTAAGTTTAAAATTTTGTCGTATTCAAAATTATGGAGACAGTGGGCGATCGCCTCTGCTAAAGCCGTATTTTCTAAC
>NZ_JACSWA010000348.1 GCF_016888125.1 Spirulina sp. CCY15215 | reverse complement strand
GCTCCTCAGACAAACGGAGAATACCCGTCACTCTCTCTACGTTATGGGAGAGTGAAGCCCCTCATCTATCCGAAGGATGATGAGCGGGTGTATTCACGAGTTCTGGAGAAGGCATAAAAAAGGGTTTGGAGGGTTTGGAGCATAAAAAAGGGTTTGGAGACCAAACCCCTGCAGTCCTATATGATGAGAAATAGAAGATTTTATTGGTTAAAAATTCTTCACCTTTTAAAATAATTAATTTAAGGAATGCCGATCGCAATTATAGGTAATGCAATTGTTTGAAGAACGAGAACACCAAAACACTCCCGACGATCGCCCCTCAACCATAGCGGGGACAAGCGATCGCCCCCATCCAGACCCGGAAACAAAAGGCGATCGCCCTCGCCGAGGAAGTGGTTTGCTTCCCGTTTTGAAGAATACGCGCTTTCTGATTTTGTGGCTCGGTCAAATTTTCTCGCAACTGGCTGATAAAGTTTATATCGTCCTCATGGTTGCTCTCCTCTCCACTCATTTTCATGTGGGGGAAGACCATATCGGCACTTGGGTTTCGGCGATTTCCATTGCGTTAACGATTCCTGCTATTTTATTTGGTTCCCTCGCTGGAGTTTATGTCGATCGCTGGTTCAAAAAAGATATTTTAGTCGCCAGTAACCTGTTACGAGGGGCATTTGTTTTCGCGATCCCCCCTTTACTTTGGCTTTCTAACGACTGGGGAAGCCTGTGGGGAGTCCCTTGGGGCTTTTGCTTGATTCTGATCGTGACTTTGTTTGTTTCTACCTTTACTCAGTTTTTTGCTCCTGCGGAACAAGTTACCATTCCTCTCATCGTTCAACGCGATCGCCTTCTCCCAGCGAATTCTATTTACGCGACGACGATGATGGCTTTATTAATTGTCGGTTTTGCGGTTGGGGAACCTCTCCTCGCCCTCAGCGATCGCCTGGTCAGTAGTGTTTTTCCGAGTTGGTCTTTTGGTCAAGAAATTTTGGTGGGAGGAGCCTACACGATCGCCGGTATAATTCTCCTCTTTCTCAAAACTGGCGAAACCAGAGATACCAGCGATCGCGAACATCCCCACCCTTTCCAAGATATCGGGGAAGGTCTCCTCTACCTGAAAGAAAATCACCGAGTTCGCAACGCTATCATTCAAATTACCAGCCTTTTTTGCATTTTCGCTGCCTTAACGATTTTAGCGGTTCCCCTCGCGGCGGAAATTCCCAGTATTAATGCTCAACAATTCGGCTTTTTGGTCGCTGCTGGAGGTGTTGGTTTGGGACTGGGGGCGGCAGTTTTGGGTCAGTGGGGACAGCATTTCCGCCGCATGAAACTCAGTTTTTGGGGCTTCATGGTTTTGGCGATCGCCCTCATAGGCTTATCTTTTAGCGATCGCTATCTCATCTCAGCATTACTGGCCATGGCCGCCTGTGGTGGCTGTGCGGCGACTATTTATGTTCCTATGCAAACCACCGTCCAAGCAGAAACCCCAGAAGAAATGCGCGGTAAGGTATTCGGATTGCAAAATAATGCCGTTAATATTGCCCTTTCCTTACCCCTAGCCCTAGCGGGTGTAGCTCAATCCTTATGGGGGTTGCGTCCGGTTTTCTGGGGTTTAGCGGCCTTTGCGATCGCAACCGGTTTTCTCAATTGGTATATTTCCCGCCCAAGCGTGCTAACATCAAGCCAAGTTAAGAAATCATAAGATTTCTGAAAATCTATTGCGGACTATCTGTTTCTCTTTATTACTGTTAAAAACATTGAACTCGAACGATTGAATGCACATCGCTTGGCTGGGAAAAAAATCACCATTTTGCGGCAATGTCACCTATGGTCGCGAAATCGTGAACGCATTGCTGAATCGCGGACATCGCGTTAGTTTCCTCCACTTTGCTCAAGAGGATTTTGTGGATAAAACTTGGCGATCGGATTGTTCAGAAGTTGTTTTGCCTTTCTTGTACAAGTCGCAGGTTTATACCATTCCTACCCTGCGATCGAGCCAAATTTTAATGCGATCGCTGAAGAAACTCAAACCAGATATCGTCCATGGATCTCTGACTCTCTCCACCCTCGATTTTCGCCTCCCGGAGATTTGCGAGGAACTTAATATTCCCCTGATTGCCACGTTTCACCCTCCCTTCGATAGCAAACTCCGCAATCTCAAATCCAGCACGCAATTTATCACCTATCAACTTTATGCGCCTTTTTTGGCGAACTACGATCGCACCATTATTTTCTCAAATCTACAAAAAGATTTACTCATGCGCTTGGGGGTTCCTGAAAAGAGACTCGCTGTGATTCCCAACGGGGTAGACGTGCAGAAGTATTCCCCCGGTATCTCCCATTTTAGAGCCAGAGTGAAGGCCGATCGCCTTTTTGTTTATATGGGTCGCATTGCGACGGAAAAGAATATTGAGGCAATGTTAAAGGCGTGGAAACTCTCCAATATGGGGCCGGGGTGCAAGTTGATTCTGGTGGGGGATGGACCCCTGCGATCGATGCTAGAACCGTCTTACGGCATTAAGGATGGCATTATTTGGCATGGGTTTGAAAGTAGTGAAGAAAAGCGCATCGAAATTCTCCGGGCTGCTGATGCGTTCATTTTACCTTCTCTGGTTGAAGGACTATCTCTGTCATTATTAGAGGCAATGGCCTGTGGGGTTGCCTGTATTGCTACAGATGCTGGTGCTGATGGGGAAGTTTTAGAACAAGGAGCAGGTGTTACTATCGAAACTCAAGGGGTGACAACACAATTAAAAACTTTGCTTCCTATTTTTCGCGATCAGCCAGAATTAACTCAACTTCTTGGTTATAAAGGCAGACAGCGCGTTTTAGAACGGTATACTCTCAGTCGTAATATCACCTGTGTAGAAAAACTGTATGGGGAAGTATTGCAATTGAAGCCCATGCAGTTGAGTCGCTGGGCTTAATTTCAGTTTCACCCCCAAACATGATTGATGATGCTCATATAGAGGGGAATCCCAATGATAATGTTAAAGGGGAAGGTGAGGGCTAAGGCCATGCCGATATACAAGCTGGGGTTGGCTTCTGGTACTGTCATTCGCATCGCAGCAGGTACGGCGATATAAGAAGCACTGGCACAGAGAATGGAGAAGAGTAAAGCATCCCCTTTTGATGTATTGAGAATGCTGGCGATCGCAATTCCCACTACAGCATTAAAGACGGGCATAAACACGGAAAAACCAATTAAAAATGAGCCACTTTTCCGCAAATCACCAATTCTTCTGGCTGCAACTAACCCCATATCTAATAAGAAAAAGGTTAACACGCCGTAAAACATTTCTCCTGTAAAGGGTTTTAAACGATCCCAACCCTGTTGACTGGTGACAAGTCCCACAAATAAACTACCCAATAGTAAGAAAACATAACCGTTTAAAAATGCTTCCCGCAGGACTTCTCCCCAAGAAAAAGTATTATCTCCTTTATTTTTATTGGCAAAAGTTCTCACTAGAATAATACCAATGATAATCGCTGGAGACTCCATTAATGCCAAAGCTGCAACCATGTGACCGCCGAAAGGAATGGGGGGAACTTGTTGCTCTAAAAAAGAACTGGCAGTCACAAAAGTAACAGCACTAATCGAACCGTAAGCCGCCGCGATCGCACTAGCATTATAGGCATCTAATTTGATTTTAAGAATAAAAAATGAATAAATTGGTACAATTGCTGCCATCAAGATTGCACTAATCAGAATCAGGGCAATTTCCAGGTTAATACCGCTTTCGTGAATCTCGTGTCCTCCCTTAAAACCAATAGCAAATAATAAATAAAGCGAGAAAAGTTTCGGTAAAGGCTGAGGAATTTCTAAATCGGATTTGAGAAACACTGCCGTCATACCGATGAAGAAAAACAGCACCGGTGGATTGAGAATATTAGAAAGAATGAGGCTAGTATTCAAAACTTAAGAAATTTAGATGAAAATGGATAAATTGCGGATTTTTATCTGTAGAATTTACCATAAAGTTTATCATAAGTATCAAAAAGTATTAAAACTTTACATTCTTAACTTGACATCTGGAGTAATTCAAGAATATGCACCTCGTAAAACGGTTAGAATTCATTGCTGACGAACAGGAAATGCACAAAATCTTGGCAGTATTGGACGAGATAGGAGTACCGGGTTATACAGTGATTCATAATGTTACCGGCAAAACTCCCAGAGCAACAGCTGCTGACGATCTGCCGATCGCAGGTTTAGGGAATGTGTATGTCATTTGTTGTTGCGATGAGTCATTCATTCAACCTATTCTTGAGAAAGTGCGCCCTCTTCTGAATAAATTTGGGGGGGTTTGCTATCTTTCCGATGCGATGGAAATTCGCTCGATCAATTGTGTTGCTTTATAATTATTATAGGCAGTATAAAGTTAGTAGTCAAGTAGATAAACATTGGAGGTTTGAGCCATGATTCGCGATTGGGGTTTGTGGGAATTAACCGATGAAGATTGGAATGAGTTTGTACCAGTGCGCGATCGCCAGAAAAAACTGGAGTATTCTGCAAAAACTCCCCAAGGGAAGGAATCATTAGCACCCATGACGGAAGGAAAAACTAGCGATCGCCTTTCTTTTGCATCAGAAGAGGAGGAACTCGAGTCTGGGAAAGTAACATCGAAAAAGCCTGCTGTAACAGCAGATGAATTTATGACAGTTGAGGTTGAGAAATCCCCAAAACCAGAAGATATCCCAGTATCTCCTCCCATTCAGCAAGAATTAGCTCAAAAGAAGTTAATTGAGAAAGAATTAGTTCAAAAAGAAGAGAACTTAGAACCCATACGAGTTACATCTCCCAAAGTCTCTCAAACCCCCAAAGTTAATCAGCGCGAAGTCCCAGAAATTCCCGTATCAACTCCCGCACAAATTCCTCAAGATACAGGTTTTGAGACAGTGGAAATGAAAGAAGAGATAAGTTCTCCCGATCCTGTTCCAGTTAGTTTAAAACAGCAACAGGAAACAACTGTAACATCTTCTCAGACCAATTCTAGCGATCGTTCACTTTCTCAAACAATTTTAACAGTTGAAGACTGGAATATAACGGTAGAAGAAATCGTACCTTTGCTGGAAAAATATCAATTATTGCCCAAATTAGTGCGGGAAATTATTATCGATCGCGCCCTCACTTCCATTGCTTGTTCCCCAGAAGAATTAACCCAAGCAATGGAGGGATTTTACCAACAACAGCAGCTTAATTCGCCACAAAAATTGCAAGCATGGTTGCAACAAAAACAAACAACAACAGAACAGGTACAAAATGCGATCGCGCGAAGCCTAAAATTAGAGAAGTTTAAAGAACAAACCTGGGGCGATCGTTTGGAATCCTATTTTCTGGAATCTAAACCCCAATTAGATAAGGTTATTTATTCCCTACTTCGTACCCAAGATGTAGGAGTGGCACAAGAACTTTATTTTCGCATTCTGGAAGGAGAAGCGGAGTTTAGCGATTTAGCCAAAGAGTATTCTCAAGGAATAGAAGCGAAAAATGGGGGCAGGATTGGACCTATTTCCTTGAGCAAGATTCATAATACTTTAAAAGAGATATTTCAACGCAGTCAACCGGGACAATTATGGAGTCCGCAATATATTGACAATTGGTTTGTTATCGTGCGTTTAGAACAGTTTGTTCCTGCAAAACTAGATGAAGAAAATCGCAGACAATTGCTTGACGAACGCTTTAACCAATGGTTACAGGAACAATATCAACACGTTAAATATGAATAAGATTTTATGCTCTTTCTCAAACGTCGTTTTTTCTTGATTCTGCTGTTAATTTGCAGCCTTACATTAACTTTATTTTTTGGGACTTCTTCAGTTATTAGTAAAAGTCCAACAGAAATTCTCTGGGATACATGGGGAGTTCCTCATATTTTTGCTCGAGATACAGAGGGAATGTTTAAGGCTTTTGGCTATGCTCAAATGCAGAGTCATGGAGATTTAATTTTACAACTTTATGGACAAGCACGAGGACAAGCAGCAGAATATTGGGGAGAAGAATATTTAGAGTCCGATCGCTATATTCGCAGAATGGGAATTCCCGATCGCGCCCAAGTTTGGTATGAGGAACAAAGTCCCGAAATCAAGCAGTATTTAGAGGCATTTACGACGGGAATTAATCTTTATGTCCTAGAACATCCAGAAGCAGTTCAAGATAAGTTTAAAGTCGTTTTACCCGTGACTGAGAGAGATATTTTAGCTCATCTTCAGCGCGTGATTCATTTTAATTTCTTGGTTAGCGATCGCGAAATTTCTACTTGGCAAGGATCGAATGCTTGGGCGATCGCACCCTCTCATTCAGAAAGTGGCAATGCGCTTTTACTGGCTAATCCTCATTTATTATGGCAGGATTTTTATCTACTTTATGAAGCACATTTGAATGCTCCAAATATGAATGCTTATGGTGCAACTTTAGTAGGAATGCCTGCTTTAGTGATTGCTTTTAATGATAATCTTGGCTGGTCTCTTACGGTTAATCCTATTCAAGGAAAAACGTTTTACGATCTAACTCTAGCAGATAATCAATATCGATTAGATGGGGTTATGCGTCCTTTTCAAATAGAACAACAAACGATTAAAATTAAACAAGATGATGGCAGTTTTAAAGAAGAAGAATTAAATATTTGGCGATCGCGTCATGGTGTTATTATTAAAAAAGAAGCAAAAAGCGCGATCGCATTGCGCGTTACAGGTTTAGAACATCCTCATTTAGTCGAACAGTTTTTAAGCATGGCGAAAGCGACAAATTTAGATGAATTTGAAACATCTATTTCTCAGTTACAATTACCCATGTTTAATATCCTCTACGCAGATAAAGCGGGACAAATTGCCTATATTTTTAACGGTTTAGTGCCAATACGAGAAAGAGGAACGTGGCAAGATTGGTCTAAACTTATTTCAGGAGATACAACGAACACATTATGGACACAATACCATCCTTATGAAGATTTACCGCGCTTAGTTAATCCTGAAACTGGCTGGTTGCAAAATACGAACGATCCTCCTTGGAGTAGTACCTTTCCTGAACAACTCGATCCGCAAGATTATCCGGCTTATATTGCCCCTCAAAGTTTGGCTGAGTCTCCCGATCTTTTTCGTACCCAACGTTCCCTTAAAATGCTTTTAGAGGAGGAGAAAATGAGTTTGGATGAAATGATAGAAGCCAAATTTTCCTCTCGCTTAGAGTTAAGCGATCGCCTCCTTGACGAATTGATTGTAGCCGCAAAGATTCGTAATACTCCCTTATCCTTAGAAGCTGCAAAAGTATTATCAAATTGGGATCGAGAAGCAACAGCAAATAGTAAAGGTGCAGCTTTATTTGGCTTATGGCGTTTCTCAATGAACTCAAAAAACTTATTTGCAACTCCTTGGAATGCAGCAGATGCTTTGAATACACCAAAGGGTTTAAAAGATGCAGAAAATGCGATCGATGTTTTAGAAAATGCCGCCGCGCAATTACAGTTATTATATGGTAAAATAGATCCAAACTGGGGAGATGCTGTGCGTTTGCGCTATGGCGACGAAGACTTACCCGCAAGTGGCGCACCGGGACAATTGGGCAGTTTTCAAGTATTAGGTATTGCTCCCGATGGAAGTGGAAAATTTCAAAGTTTAGGGGGAGATACTTACATTGCAGCCATTGAATTTTCCGAGCCAATTCGTGCTAAAGTCTTGAATGTTTGTGGCAACTCAACTCAGCCTAATTCCCCTCATATTACCGACCAATTGGAGAAATATACAAGAGGTCAATTACGTCCTGTTTGGCGCACTCTCCCGGAAATTAAGCAACATTTAGAATCTCGGAAAGTATTTTAGTATTTTTCAGGGCGATCGCATTAATCCTCACTTCTTTTAGGCGATCGCATAATCTGAATAATAGCAACAATCATACCGATAAAAGACCCGACAACAGTTAAAACAGAAGGGAAAATACTGGCGATCGCAACATCTCGCCAAATCAAACTAATTATTAAGCCTACGATCGAACCCAGGAAAAAGCCCCAACCCATACTATAGGCAACATCAACTAATTTATTAATTTGCTCTTTGGTCATTACAGTAACCTCGAAATAAATAGGATGTAGTAAATTTACTGAAATGCAAGAATATTGTAAGAGATTTGGCAAGGCGATCGCGAAAAGAAAAACAAGGACACTTAAAATATTGATTAGGGAACTGATTAAAATTAAAGTCAGTCTTTCTTTAAAAATCAGGGAAAGTGGCTCCTATTTTCCTCGGCAGTTAAAATCACTCTCTACCTGTAAGTTTTCATGCTGACAAAACAATTTAACCTTTCGCGTCAACCGAAACCAATACGCAAGTATATCAAAATCGGTGCCAGAATTTTGACCTTTTTCCTTGCTTTATGGTTGGCGATCGCACTACATCACCTTCCTCAACCTGCAAGTGCTGCATCTGTTATCCAAACCCCTCTCTCGACGCGAGGATCGCAGATTATTGATGCTAAGGGTCAACCCGTACTTTTGCGAGGAGTCAACTGGTTTGGTTTCGAGACGGATATCCATGCACCTCATGGACTTTGGGCGCGAGATTATAAGGAGATGTTCGCACAAATCAAGAACTTGGGCTACAATATCATTCGCCTGCCTTATTCCGTACAGGGACTGCGATCGAACTCCCTCAGTGGGGTTAATTTTGGTATCGGCAGTAACGCAGACTTCCAAAACAAAACCTCCTTGCAAGCGCTAGATTTATTCATCCAAGAAGCCGATCGCCAAGGCTTGTTTATTCTCCTCGATAGTCATCGTTTAAATGACCAACGCATTCCCACACTTTGGTATGGTGATGGTTTTAGTGAAGAAGACTGGATCGGTGCATGGACAATGTTAGCGCAACGCTACAAGAACCAGCGTAACGTGATTGGGGCGGATTTGAAGAACGAACCCCACGGAGAAGCAAGTTGGGGAACCGGCGATCGCGCTACGGACTGGCGACTGGCTGCCGAACGCGCCGGAAATGCTATCCTTGCAGTAAATCCCAACTGGTTGATTGTAGTTGAAGGGGTCGAAAAAAATGTACCAGGACAAAAACTCAATCACTGGTGGGGTGGTAATTTAGAGGGGGTGAAAAATTATCCCGTTCGCCTCAACTCACCGAATAAACTCGTTTATTCTCCTCACGAATACGGCGCGGGAGTCCACAATCAACCTTGGTTTTCCGAGTCTTCCTTTCCTCAAAACCTGCGTCAACGCTGGCAAATCGGCTTTAATTACATTGTCGATGAAAAGATTGCACCCATCTTAATTGGAGAATTTGGCGGTCGTCAAGTCGATTCTGCTTCTAAAGAGGGAATTTGGCAACGGGAGTTAGTCAAGTTTATTGACGAGAAACAGTTACATTTCACTTATTGGAGTTGGAATCCCAACAGTGGCGATACGGGAGGTATTTTAAAGGATGATTGGCGCACTATTGATGCTCCCAAACAACAGTTATTAAGTACCTTGTTGGGGGATAGTGTGGCGATCGATCCTAATCCTACACCCGATCCCATTCCAGAACCAACTCCAGAACCGACTCCAGAACCAACCCCAACACCAACCCCCGATCCTGTCTCAAATACAACCCTAGCTGCAAATGCGATCGTAGATTCCGATTGGAATACAGGGTTTTGTGTAAGGATTCCCGTAAAGAATCCCAATAGTTCTCCCATTCGTGCTTGGCAATTGCGCTTTGAGATGAATCAAGCGCAGATTAATAACAGTTGGAATGGTGATTTTCAGCGTCAGGGTTCGCAATATACAGTCACACCTCCCAATTGGGGACAACCCCTACAACCCAATCAAACCGTTGATATGGGATTCTGTGCGAAGAAAACCGGATCGGATTATCAAGTTCGTAATGTGAGAGTTGTTGAACTCTGATTTCCTTCCTTGAAAAATTACCAATTCTTTCGCTAAAATAGAAAGTCCCTATTTTCCTTTGGGAAGATAGGGCTATTTTAACGAAAACAAGCAACTCATCATAAATGTTCAAATTTGAAGCAGATTTTGTCGAATCTTTGCGCTGTATTCCCATGCAGGTGAGAATGAAATTAGATACCTGTGGCATCAAACTCAAACTGACTCATTGGCATCAATTCAATCGCAAGGAACGAGAAAGTTTAGTAATAATGCCTTGTACGACAGAAGAAGAAGTTAAAACTTATGGAGAGTGTTTACAGCGATTAGTGATTCAATATACAGGAAAACCTGCATCGGAATTGGCGATCGCTGAAAATCCTCCTTGGTTGAATGAAACAAAGATCCCCGAAACTGTACGAGAAAAAGCGACAGAAATGAATGTATCTTTAAGTCTCCAACAGTGGCAAAAGTTAACCCCCGATCGCCGTTTTGCTTTAATTAAACTCAGTCGTCCCAGCCATGAGAATAAAAACTTTTTGCCCGCAATGAAAGAATTTCAATTATTATGAATATTAAGGGCGTGAATCGTTCTCTAAATTTTTAAACTCATGCAATCTCTCACCGCTAGAACTATTACTTTGAGTGAACTGGAGGAAAGATTCAAACTTCAGTTGACTGAAGATCCAAACGCATTTAGTGAATGGCAAAACGAACTCCCCAATTTAACAACGATAGAACGCGATCGCTGCGATCGCATTAAAAGTAATTATAGTTATTTACTCCGATATCCTCCTCTGCTGGAAAACACGGTCAAAATGGTGGTTCTTTCTCCTTTATTAGATATGGCTGGTTTTTTTGCATCTCCCTTCCGCATTCGTTCGGAGGTATCTACCGAGATCGTTGACCGAGACGGCGAATTGAAAGTAACGGGAAACCTTGATATATTGGTAATCTGCGAAAACTTTTGGGTGTTGGCGATCGAATCCAAACAAGCTGCTTTTTCTCTCGAAGTTGGGCGATCGCAACTTCTCTCTTATCTCCTAGCAAGTCCCAATACAGCCAATACATACGGACTGCTGACCAATGGAGCAAATTTTACTTTTCTGAAACTAATTCCTCACTTTGAGGGGTTTACCTATGCAATGTCTGATGAATTCAACCTCCGCAACCGCGAAAATGGTCTATATCTCGTCTTGCAAATCCTCAAACGATTAACAAGGGAATTTATAGTATAATGCGAATTATTAATAATACTAAAAGCGTTTACCAAGGACTCCCAATAGTAGTGAATGCACTCCAAAAATAAGGATGATTGAAAACGCGATCGCCTTTTCCTAATAATTCTGGAGGTAGGGGAAAACTTCCATCTGGAAAGAGTAATTGTCCGTTTTCAAAACGGGTTTCTCCACTTAATAAACTTAACTGTGCCTGTCGCAAGGCTTCAACTTTAATTGCTGCACTATCTAATTGGGAATAAAACCCTGTCATCAGGGCTAAAGTCCCCTCATCGTTAACATACCAAAGACTTCCTACAGCCGTTTTTACTCCTGTTGCGATCGCCAATCCTGCAAAGCCTAATTCTGCATCAGGATCGCCAAACGCTGTCCGACAAGCACTTAGCACTAATAATTCAATTTGGGCATCATTTAAACCCAATTCTCGAAAGCGCGTTAGGGGCAATTTTTCATCCCAAAACTGAATATAAGAATTCTCTGCTTTACCGGGTTTAAACTCTCCATGAGTTGCCAGGTGAACGATTCCAAAATTATTTTGCGATCGCGCTTTTTTGAGGTTATCGGTGGTAAATCCTTCGTTGAGATAAGATTCTCCCTGCCATATTTCATTACTAATCAATTCTAATTCTGTGGGAACTGCGGGAAGGGGTGCATATTCGACGAAGCGATCGGCACCCATTGCTAAAACTTGGCGATTTTTAATATCTCGATACTCCGGTGCCGTTAAAAAGAAACTGGGCATCATTCCCACACTATAGCGATCGATAATAAAGTTATCTCCATTATGTAAAGCAGCAACAGGTATCGTTCGCAGTCCCCGATCCATGACAAAAGATAAACTATCTACACCTCGTTCTTCTAATTCTTCTGCGACGGAACCCACCAACCAGCGATACATTTGTTGTGCGGGGTCGAGATAAGCATTGGGACGGCGTACATTAGTTACAGTACGGCGAAAATTTTCGGCAACGGCGATCGCTTTTTTGCGGGTGACTTCGGGAAGATGACGGTGAATAGGAGGATTTGAGGGTGTAATGACTAATAAATGCAGTTCGTCATCGGGAGAAGGTTCGGGTTTAGCTTTCGTTTTTCGGTCTTCTTGAGGAGAAAAACGCCATATTTCATTTTCATCTAGCCTGGAATTTTGCGGTTTGAAGTAAGCATAAATAACGGCTGGAGTAATACCGTTGGTGACTTCGATATTGCGAAGAATATTTTGCGCTTCTTGGAGGGTAATGGGTTTTTCTTCATCTTCAAGTTCTAGATAATCTTTATATTCTTGAGAAAAAGTATCTTCAATTTCAATAAAAATCGCTTCATCGCTAAGAGTATTGAGAATGGGTTTTAAAGGCGCGATCGCAACTAACGGGGATTGTGGCTGTAAAGTCGGTAGAATATAGGGATTAATTGTAGTTGCACTAGCTTGAGTGATATTATTGGCTAGATTAGGATCTTCTGCTTGAAAAATATCGCTTTGGATGAAATTCAAAAATATTAGGTTAAATATATCTGAATCGGTGACGCGACCAATTAAAGTTAAGGTTGCTAAATTTCCCTCAGAAATAAGATCGAAATCACCATCAAGATTGCCAATTGTCCATAGTCCAATATTATTATTAAATGTTGCGCTTCCTGTAGAAGGACTGATGCTATTAATAGTAATGCCATCAGGAAAAAGACTACTAACTAAAACTCCTCCGACAGGATCGGGACCGAGATTTTCTATAGTTAGAACAACACCAATATCTTGATTGAGGATAGGAACAGAGGTGCTAACACTTTGAGTAATTTGTAGATCGGCAGTCACTTCTACCGAACCAATATCAACCAAGGTTCCGCGATTTAATCCTCGTTGATCTGTACTGGGAGTTCCTGTTTTGCTTCCGGTATTAATAGCAGGACTTCCAGGCAGAGGAATATGGGTTTGAGTGTCTCCGGTGTAATTTCCTAGAGGAGAAAGAACGGGATCGAGAGGGTTAGTTGATGTGCCAAAAATTGTTCCCGATCCCATCAATTCAGTTGCATTACCGATAACTCCAATTAAATTATTGCCGCCATTTTCTAATGTGCCTTTACTATTGCTAATGCTAATATTGTTGCTAATATCTCGTTGATTAGGCTGATTTATGGAAATATTACCCGCAATAATCGTGTTGCGAATGTTGGCGATCGCATTTCCGATGTCAAAATTTTTTTCATTAAATAATCCTGCACCATTATTGGGACTGATATTTTTAGACACTGTACTATTAGAAATGTTTAAGAGTCCATAATAAGAACTAGAACTATAATTAAAAATTCCGCCACCTTTACCTCCCGCACTATTTCCAGAAATTGTACTATTACTAATCGTCGTTGTTGATGTTTTACTGATGCCACCTGTAATGCCACCATTATAGATTCCCCCACCATTCATCATAGTTGAGTTGCCAGAAATTGTACTATTAGTAATGGTTATCGTACCGCGATCGTTAAAAATTCCGCCACCATTTACAGCCGAATTACCTGAAATTGTACTATTACTAATATTTAATTGTCCTTCAATAACGAAAACGGCTCCACCTCTATCTGCTGCGGTATTATTTTCGAGGGTACTATTGTTAATATTTAACGTTCCTTGGCGTACCAAAATTGCGCCTCCATCATCAGCTACTCCCCCTCCAAGCGGTACAGATCCATTACGGATAGTCACATCATTGAGAGTTAGAATTGCATCTGGTCTAACAGTAACAATTCGAGATGCTCCTTGAGCATCAATCGTTGCATTAAATCCATTAATGGTTACAGTTCCACTCGCTCCAAAAATATCTTGCAATGGCGCACTTAAAGTAAAAATAGTATTAGGCAATAAATTAATTGTATCATTACTGGCTATGTTGTGAGCATCTATCATACTTTGTATTAACTCAGCACTATTACTGGCAGTAAACACGGCTAAAGTATTTTGATACTCTTTCAAAATCGATTGTTCAAAAGCTAAATTTGCTTCAATATTGCCAAATTGTTTCTCTAAAATCCAATCTCCACCTAGTACCGAACTTCCTGTTAAATTTGTGGATGCTGCGACATCTGCCCCTGTTTCTGTGGCGATCGCCTGCATTAAAGATTCCCCAGCTTCTCCTAATGCTGTAAAACAACTATACAATAATATATCTGCCTCTGGACTTAAGGCACTTCTCCAACTCTGAAAATTATCTCGATATTGGTCTATTGTTTCTCCTGACACATAAGCATTACCTAACCAAAAATTGCCTTCATTTCCTTCTGAGAGAATATGAACTTCATCAATTTTTTGTTCTTGTTCGGAAATTTGTGCTAATTGTTCGCTAATAAAAGATATTCCATTTTCTTCGGGAGTAACCACAAAAGAAACAGTTCCAGCTTTGCCATTGTAGAGAAAATCTTGATAATTTTCGACCAGTGCATCAATGAAAACATAAGCTAAAGGATCGTCTATATTTTCAGGAAATATTGTCACTGTTGGCGCACTTCTTGTCCCATCTCCTGTTAAAATTAAAGGGTTTTCTGTATCGACAACATTCACCCGATTTGCTGCCATTAAATTCACCGTTTCCCCCTGAATTTGACCGCTAATCAAAATATCGCCGTTTTGAGGGGTGGAAATATTGCCGATCGCCTCTTCAATTCCAGGTGTTGTTAATAATTCTGGTAGTTCTAGTGGGGTAATTCCTGCGGCAATGTCCTCCGCCGATAATTCTACACTTAAAAGCCTGCCTGCTTGAGATATTCGCACTAAATTTGTTCCAGGTACAGCCGCTAAAGTAATATCACCTCCTGGCGCGGAAATTGTTCCTGTATTAATTACCGTCCCACCGATAAAAGTGACATCATTCCCTGTTTTAACTGCTAAATTAGCTTGATTTATAACTGCACTAGGATTATCGCTCAAAAACGCAAATCGATCGGGTGTGCCGATTAAATCTTGATAATTGTTCTCTCCCGTCGCATTAAACCAACCGTCAGCAAAACCAATGCGATCGCTGGTTGTTGCTAAAAAAGAACCGGGAACATTTAAACTCGCATTCCCCCCAAAAACAATCCCCGCAGGGTTCATTAAATAGAGATTAGAATTACCTCCCGTGAGTTGAATTAAACCGTTAATAACAGAAGGATCGCCCCCGGTAACTCGTCCTAAAATATTTTGAATGTCTGGAGAAGAAAGAAAATTCGCAATTTCATTACTATTTAAGCCAAATTGCTGAAAAGAATGAAAGAGATTTCCTTGCGATCGCGTTCCACCTTGAATGCGATAAGTATTTCCTTCTTGTTGAATGATTGTCCCTGTTTCATCGGGTGTCGCGGTAATCGATTGAGCTAAACTAAAAGAGTGAGAAGTTAAACCGACAAAAAGAACTGTTGTTCCGCAAATTATGCGCCAAAAATATGCAAACATGACCGAGTTTTGATTTTGGAAGCTCAAGGTTTAAAGAGAGATGCCTAAACCCTTCATCTTGGATTCCCTCTTTTCCAGATAGTATAACAAGTTCATCTCGATTTGCGGTACGATCTACCCAGTGGTATTCCCACATTTAACCTGTTCTTTTTTCTCAATAACAATGGTATCGATCGCGGTTATCGACTATGACATGGGCAACTTGCACTCGGCTTGCAAGGGACTCGAAAACGCAGGTGCAACAACCAAAATCACTGATTCTCACTCCGATCTCGCTGCAGCAGATGGCATTGTCTTACCAGGAGTAGGAGCCTTCGATCCCGCAGTGCAGCATTTGCGATCGCGCCATCTCGTCGAACCGATCAAAGATGCCATTGCAGGGGGAAAACCTTTTCTCGGTATCTGTTTGGGGCTACAAATTCTCTTTGATGGTTCTGAGGAAGGGACGGAAACTGGACTGGGAATCATTCCTGGAATGGTGCGACGCTTCCATTCCGAACCTAACCTCACAATTCCTCATATAGGCTGGAATACGCTCTCGTTTAAACAACCAAATCTCCCCGTTTGGCAAGGATTAGGGGAAAATCCTTATGTTTATTTCGTTCACTCTTACTATGTCGATCCCCTCGATCCGCAAATTCGGGCGGCGACTGTCACCCACGGGACCCAAGAAATTACCGCCGCGATCGCCCGAGATAATCTCGTCGCCGTCCAATTTCACCCAGAAAAGTCCTCAACCGCAGGATTAAAGATTCTCTCTAATTTTGTCTCTCTCGTAGCAGCAAAAACGCGATCGGTTGTGACTGTTTAATTTTCTTCATCTCTCCCAAAAACAGAAAAAATCCGCTTTCACTGTAGAAGGCGGATATATAGAGAACTACTCTCACATCAAACTTTTAAATACTTTTAAATCTAGCGATCGCCAGCTTCTTTGCGACGTTTTCCCGCAGCTAATAAACCAAATAAACTCAGGGAAAGTAAGGATAGAGAAGCAGGTTCCGGAACATCTACCGTTTCGCCACCGCCTTCAACTAACTTAATTTGATAAGCAAGATTAGAATTGTTGGGTTTTATTGCACCCCAAGTCATCGTCGATCGCCCAGTTAAAGTGAAATTACCGACAATATCGCCAATGTGAAGATAATCGGCATCATTGTAACCGCAACCCACATTGCCAGAACAAGAAGCGCTAGAAACGGCTGCAATGCTTGATGACATAGACGCATCACTTAAAAACAAGTTATCGACAAGCATACTGGTATCATCTTTACGCGCGCTGGTTCTGATATAAAGGTCAGAAAAATTATCTTCAAATATCTCAGTTTTAGACACCTCTATCCCATCAACTGTATAGATTAGAGTGTTAGCAATACTATCAAAAATCAAGGAAAAATCTACAGCTTTGCCACTGACCCACTGATCGTAATCTGCCTGAACGCGGTTGTTAGCATCATTATTAATATCGTGAATATTAATCTCGTGGTCGCCAACTCGACCAATGCGGCTTTCTGCTGCCCAGGGAATCTCTAAACCCAAAGCATCAAATTCTGCCCCATTAAGATGGCCGCCAACGGTAAAAGCCTTTGCCTCACCTGTTGTAGCGCCCATTACAGCGATTAAACTTAAAGTTGTTCCTGCGATCGCCCCAAAAATTTTAGATCCGTTCATAATAATTCCCTCCCTGTTGTTTTCCCAGTTGACTTACCTTCTAGCTTACGCAAGCTATCTCTAGTTTGTCCAGAGAAATTACGCATTTTTACTGAATCTTTACAAAAAGAGATTGATTTGTGAATTTTTGGTCATGAGAAAAGAATAAAAGCCCACTTTCTCCCCTTTCCCCATTGATAATTGTTCATTGCTCATTGTTCATTGCAGTCCCAGCAAGCCATCCCGTCGTCCAAGCACTCTGGAAATTAAACCCTCCTGTAATGCCGTCAATATCGAGAATTTCGCCAGCAAAATATAATCCTGGACATTTACGGCTTTCCATTGTCTTAAAATTTATCTCTTTGAGACTGACCCCTCCACAGGTGACAAACTCCTCCTTAAACGCCGTTTTGCCTTGAATGAGATACTTTCCATTGACCAGTTCCGCGATCGCGCAATTTAACTCTTTCTTCGATAATTCTGCCCAAACCTTAGCGGGAGAAATAGCAGCAGAAGCTAATAAATTTTGCCATAAACGTTTGGGCAAAGAAACCGGACAATAATTAAACATTTTTCGCCGAGGAGTTTCCGATTTAATTTGTATAAATTTTTGGCGCAAAGTTTCCGCATTTTCATCTGGCAACCAATTAATAAGTAAAGAAAGATGATAACGATGTTCCCATAAAATTCTCGCACCCCATGCCGATAGTTTCAAGATTGCTGGACCACTTAATCCCCAATGGGTAATGAGAAGTGGTCCGATTTGTTCAAGTTTATTCTTTCCCTCATGTAACAAGCGAACTTGAACGCGATCGACACTAATTCCTGCTAAATCCTGCAAGCGAGAATCAGGTATTTTAAAGGTAAATAAAGAAGGAATAGGCGTAATAATTGTATGCCCAAATTGCCGCGCCCAACGATATCCTAAAAGATTACTACCCGTCGCCACTACAACACGGTCAGCAGTTAAAATCTCTCCTGTTTTTAAGGTAATACTAAACCGATCGCCTAATTTTTCTAAAGATTTTACTGGCGATCGCGATCGCAATTGCACCCCTTGTTTTTTTGCCTCCGTTAATAGACAATCAATAATTGTTTCCGAGCGATCGCTTACAGGAAACATACGCCCATCCCCTTCGGTTTTTAACTTAACTCCTCGACTTGCAAACCAGGCGATCGTATCGCGAGGCTGAAAACGACTGAATGCACCAAGTAAGGCCTTCCCCCCCCTCGGATAATTCTTCACCAACAAAGCCGGCTCGAAACATTGGTGAGTCACATTACAGCGTCCTCCACCGGAGATACGAACTTTAGCTAGAGGTTCTTGTCCCGCCTCAAGGATAATTGTCTGAGGATGAGGACAAAAACGAGCCAAAGTTACCGCACTAAAAAAACCTGCGGCTCCTCCACCAATCACAATAATTGTTAAAGAATCTTTCATTATCCAGAATAGTAGTTTGTTTATACCGCACAAAGGCTAAAAAACTGCGGTGAAAAAAATAGTTAGATCTTTAACAACCCAGAACAAAGGTGACAAGGTTGTTATTTTGATTCGCGATAATAGTGAGGGAATATCAAGGGAATTAACACAAAGGAATTAACGCAAAGGAAACTGATAAATAATCGCTCCTTTTTCCGTCTCTTCAAAATCGCCATTAAGTGCGGTTGCCTTGCGATCGAGATATACTTTTGCTTCTTCTAGAGAAATCTTAGCTTCTGTAGCAAACTCAATTTCAGTTATCCTACCTTCTTGTTTCTGAAGCAATGCCAAAAAAAGTTGTTCTTGTTGAAGTAACAATTTTTGGGTCATCTGACGATGCTGGTGCTGCAAATTCCAGACTAAGCCACCTCCCAAAACAACTGTCGGTAGTCCTAACAACATTAGTGCTGCAAAAGCATCTCCTTTATCTTCCGAAGAATTTTCAGAATTAATCATATCTGCAAGCATCAAAATTGAAAGTCCGATGCCAAAAGTTAAACAAATACCCGCCACAATTTTCTTTAGGGTTTTCATCCCGACGAACCTTAAACTCAACCTAAATAATAGCAGTTCTCCCGCAGAATTCTCTCAATTGACAATGGGATCGCGAGTTAAAGGCTCAATCGTATCTATATTTCATTCCCTAGAAAGATAAAGAAAATATAAATAAGGTGTTATATTTAACATTAATCCGTAAAGCCGATCGCATTCTCGATAATCCCGGTAGTATCATTGCTAATGAAACACGCTTATATAACAAACATTGAGACGAACGTTGAGACGAACATTGAGACAAACGTTGAGACAAACGTTGAGACTTACTCAGGAAATACCCTCAACCAAAGCTCCCAATCTTATCGGGCATTAGCGAGAGTGATCGATCGCATCCGACGTTCCCTTGATATTGAAACTATTTTTAGTACCACAACTCGAGAAGTTCGTCAACTCCTTGCCACCGAAAGGGTTGCCATTTTTCGCTTTAACCCCGATTGGAGTGGGGAATTTGTCGCGGAATCTTTAGCGAGTGGTTGGACTCCTCTGGTGGAAAATTACCATCGTTCTATCATTGCCGATAGTTTCCTGAAAGACAATCAAGGAGGACGGTATCGCCATAACGAAAGCGCGATCGTCAATGATATTTACCAAACAAGTTTTTCCCCTTGTCACATCGAACTTTTGGAAAAACTCCAAGCCAGAGCCTATATTATCGTTCCGATCCTACAAGGGGAAAACCTCTGGGGCTTATTGGCAGCTTATCAGAACTCTCAGTCCCGTCAGTGGCAAGAATACGAAGCCGAATTTCTCGCCCAAATTGGCGCTCATATCGGCATTGCCCTTCAACAAGCCGAATACCTCAAACAAACCCAAGAGCAAGCCGCTCAACTGGCGATCGCCAAGGAACATGAAAAAGCCGCCCAACGCCATAAAACCCTAGTCGGAACCATTGATAGAATTCGCCGTTCCCTTGACATCGATACCATCTTTGAGACCACCACTCAAGAGACATTACAACTTCTGGAAAGCGATCGCGTTGTTATTTATCACTTTAATGCCGATTGGAGCGGTCAGATCGTCGCTGAGGCGATCGTCCCCGGTTGGACACCCCTAATGAAAGATCGGGGTTTTATTGCCGATACGGTGCTGCAAGAAACCCAAGGTGGGCGTTATCGCCGCAATCAAACTACGGTGATTGACGATATTTATAAAACGCACTATTCCCCCTGTCATATCAAACTCCTCGAAAACTTGGAAGCTAGAGCCTGTATTATTGTTCCTATCCTGCAAGGAGATATTCTCTGGGGACTCCTGGCAACCTACCAGAATGCTCAACCCCGTCACTGGCAAGAATATGAAGTGGATTTACTGGCTCAAATCGGGACGCAATTGGGAATAGCCCTACAACAGGCAGAATTATTAAAAACCACTCAAACCCAAGCTGACGAACTTTCCCGCACCCTGAAGGAACTGCAACAGACCCAAAGCCAATTAATTCAAAGCGAAAAAATGGCAGGTTTGGGACAAATGGTGGCAGGAATTGCCCATGAAATCAATAATCCCGTTAATTTTATCTTTGGTAATCTCGTTCATGTAGATGGTTATGTTCGAGATTTAGTCGATTTAATCGATACTTATGACAAGGCCTATCCCGTCCCCCAGGATGGTGTTTGCCAAAAAATTGACGAGATCGATCTTGATTTTGTCAGAGAAGATTTACCTAAAATTATAGAATCAATGCGAATGGGGAGCGATCGCATTCGGAAAATTGTTCTTTCTTTGCGAACTTTCTCGCGACTTGACGAAGCAGAAACTAAAGCAGTAGATATTCACGATGGGTTAGAAAGTACCCTCTTAATTTTGCAACATCGCTGGAACTCTCGTGGCGATCGCCCCATTCAACTGCTTAAAGACTATGGCGATTTACCCTTAGTTGAGTGCTATCCTGCCCCCCTCAATCAGGTATTTATGAACCTCCTCACTAATGCTATCGATGCGATCGAGGAATGTAACTCCAAGGAAGATGCGACCATCTCAATTCGCACCAACACAGAAGGCGATCGCGTCAATATTGAGATTGTTGATAATGGTAGCGGGATTTCCGATGCCGCGCGATCGCGAATTTTCGATCCCTTTTTCACCACCAAAAAAGTCGGCAAAGGAACGGGTTTAGGACTTTCTATTAGCTATCAAGTTATCGTCGAAAAGCATGGCGGTCAATTGGATTGTGTTTCCCAAGTGGGTCAAGGGACTCAATTCCGCATTTCTATTCCCATTCAGACACCAAAATTGTAAGAGAATAGCTCCGATTTCCCAAACCCGGCGATCGAACGCTTAAAATTGAAGAGATAACCTTCTATTTTAGATTTGATGACGACTGTGGCTAACTCTGTGGCTAACTCCCCATATACCGACCAACAAATTTCTGCATGGCTGCGTGGCTTGCTAACCATCGCTTGGGCTGATGGTCACTTCGATCCCGAAGAACAAGAATTGATCGCCCAACTCACCCAAGATGAACTCGCCCCAGCGACAGAATTAGGTTCATTAGAACCAATCTCTCCTCAAGATTTGGCCGCCATTCTCGGAGGCGATCGCGACACTGCCGAAAACTTTATCAGAACAGCAGTCATGATGGCCTTAGCCAACGGCGTATATTCCCTCGAAGAAGCCAAAGTTATTAATCAATTTCTCGACGCTTTGGGATTAGAGGTGAAAGCCTTAAAATCTTTAGAACAGACCCTTTACGACCCCGACAAACACAAACTCGAAACCAATGCCCTCAACCCTCCGCAAGATCCCTCTGTTGACGTTTTGGCACCAGTAAGAGATTGGTTAGAGGGAATGGACATGAAAGACCCTCGCGTTGCCCGTTTTGTCTGTAAAATGGTCCCCCCGCAATGTCCTTTTGAACGAGATATTAAACTTTTTGGCCATAAAATTGTGCATATTCCCCCCATGTGCAAACTCAATCCCCTTTACGATCAATTAGTGGGTTTGCGTTTCCGCGCCCTCACCTATCTTGCCGATGATTGTGAAGAAGATGTCTCGAAATATTGTTAAAGGGCTAATTACCCATTACTCATTACCCATTACCCAAATGCAATTTATCGACCAAGCAGAAATTGAAGTACAAGCTGGCAATGGAGGCGATGGAGTCGTTGCCTTTCGCCGGGAAAAATACGTCCCAGCAGGGGGTCCGTCCGGGGGAAACGGAGGACGGGGTGGTTCTATCTTTTTGAAAGCCTCAGAACGCCTGCAAACCCTCTTAGATTTCAAATATGCTCGTTACTTCAAAGCCGATAATGGTAAGCGGGGCGGTTCTAATAATTGTACTGGGGCATCGGGAAAAGACTTAGAAATTGAAGTGCCTTGTGGGACAATTGTTTACGATTTGGATCGCGAAGAAACCATCGCCGATTTAGTCCAGCCTTCGCAAATTATTTGTATTGCCAAAGGCGGCAAAGGAGGGCTAGGAAATAAATGTTTTCTCAGCAATCAAAATCGCGCTCCAGAACAGGCTTTACCGGGTTTAGATGGGGAACAATATCGCTTGCGTTTGGAGTTAAAATTACTGGCAGAAGTGGGCATTATTGGCTTACCCAATGCAGGAAAATCTACCTTAATTTCCTCCCTCTCTTCTGCCCGTCCTAAAATTGCCAATTATCCCTTTACTACCCTCATTCCCAATTTAGGTGTTGTTCGCAAACCATCGGGAGATGGGACGGTATTTGCAGATATACCGGGATTAATTGCTGGTGCCCACGCGGGAATTGGCTTGGGACACGAATTTTTACGCCATATCGAACGCACTCGCTTATTAGTGCATTTAGTTGATAGTACCGCAGATAATCCTCTTGCAGATTATCGCATCATTCAAGCTGAATTAGCCGCTTATGGGAAAGGATTAAGCGATCGCCAGCAAATTATCGCCCTCAATAAATTGGATGCGATCGATGCAGAATTGCAAGATTTTCTCACAGCCGAATTTGCAACAATAACAGATTCGCCAATTTTTGCCGTTTCCGCAGTGACGCGATCGGGACTCGATCTCCTCTTACAAAGTATTTGGCAACATTTGGATGAATTGCAGGAAAAACCAACAGCGATCGCCATTTAAGCGATTTTAAATTGTTAACTCCAAAGCCCATTCCTCCAAACGTCCGCGATCGCCGACAGCAAAATCAGCTATTTTTAATTGCCAGGTTCCCACACAAGGACGATTTTGGAGTTTTTTTAATAATGGAGTTGTTTGCAAAGTATAGGTTTTTTGTAGTACCGTTTGCGAACCCAAAGTGCGATTTTGCAATAACAAATTCTCCCCCGTAGGCGCAAGCAAACTCACTTCAATATCCCCTAAAAAACCGTGGTTTAAATTCACTTGCACTTGAATATCTTTAATAACTCCCGTCTCCGTAATGCTAATCTTACTGATAACACCTTGAGGATTATTATCGGCAATGGTCAAGTTGCCCTTATTTTCCTTGCGAAGGGTGCGAGAAACACTTCCCCCGGAACCAGAATCTGCATCGGAACCGGAATTAGCACCAGGCGATCGCCGTTTGGCCTCCTTAACTGCCTTGTACGCATTCACCTTGCCATAGCCAAACCATTGGGAATGGCCATTGCGATCGTAAGTTCCCAACTGTAACCCCAACTGGGGATCGCGATCGCCATCCACAATCTTATCCGCCGTTTGTTGCAGAATGTCCTTCACCTCCCGCGCCGTCAAATTGGGATTTGCCGAGAGAATTAACCCCGCAACCCCCGCAACCAAAGGACAAGCACTAGATGTTCCCCCAAAATCTCGCGTAAAGTTCCCAGGATCGTAGCCCATATTTCCTAAAACATCCGTCGTCAAAATCCCCAGTCCAGGCAAATAGGTGCGGACAGGAGGCGCAGTTTGAATAAACCCTGTTTGTTGAAACCACATCCCAGGCGGGGCATTATTACTAGGGGCGCAAACGGAAATATGCCCCCCCCAATTACTATAAGCAGACTTTTTCCCCAAACTGCTACAAGCAGAAACAGTAATCGCATCTGGATGCGCCGCAAAACCACTTAACCACTCCGTCGGACCATTCAACAAATTTCCCTGCCAACCCTGTTCGTATACCGTCCCCTGTACCGGACGATTGGCATTTCCCGCCGCGAAAACAACAACGCATCCTTTCCCTTTTCTTCCTTGGGTTGCTACCCGATGAATGGCTGCAGTTTGACGCAAAGAGAGAGGGAAATAAACCGTCGCCGCCCCCCAGCTACAGGAAACAACACTAGCGCCCTTCTCAATGACCCAATCAAAGAGTTGTTCGATGGAATGGTCATCTAGGTATCCCGTCGTCCGTAGGGGCATTAAAGCGCAACCTGGAGCCACTCCCACCACCCCTTGGCCATTTTCCTCCGCCACCGCTACCCCCGCGCAAGCGGTGCCGTGACTTTCTTGGTCGTTATCCGGTTGAGGAGAAAAATCCTTACCTTTAAAGTCCCGAGGAAACACCGTTTTCCCTTTCCCTTGGAAATCGGGATGGCGCAGGTCGATCGCATCATCAGCCACCGCAATCACGATCGATCGCGACCCTCGGGTAATATCCCACGCCTTCTCCACATCAACATGAGAAGTCCCTGAAAGCTGGTTTCCAGGCTTGTGCTGGAGATACCATTGTTGGAGATATAAATCATCCTTCGGGGTATAAAAAGACTCTCTTCGCAGGAGAATATTAGCTTCTGCAACAAGGATTTGGGCATTAGCTGCGAGGCGGTTGGCCAATTTGATCGGATTCTCTTGAGACTGGGAGGTGAGGCGATAAATAAACGCATTGGGGATGCCCTCCAAGGGTCGCAGTAACTGCAAATTAAAATGCTGGGCGATCGCGTCTCTTTCCGAGTCTTCTACATTCTCCACAAATTGCAGGGTCAACTCATCTGTCAAATAAATAAGGGTTTCTGGGCTTTTTTCCAATTGGTAAACATGGCTGGCAAAAGCCACCAAATCCAAGCGCCGCGCCATCCCTATCACTCTTTCCAGGGCATCGGCTTCTACCAAAACCTCAATTAACTGACTTTGGGGAAGCAGGTTATAGCGTAACCGCCCCAACTCCGGGGGAATTTCCACATCCGCCGAGACCAAGCGCAACGTCAGGCGATCGCCCACCTTCAATAAATTTAATTCTTCCCCACCCCTCTGCAAAATCAAGCCCACGCGAGTTTCTGGAACATTGGTGTTATCTAGTGCCTCATTTTCTACCATTGCTTGCCATCTCCGTAAAATATTGATTGGTTCGATCGCGAACATCGGTGGTAATATTACTCAATGTTTGCTTAATATTTGGTTATATTGTTTGTGGCTTTTGCCCGCCGAATGACTCTATGCTACTTTCCTTTATGCTCTTTTCTACGCCCCGCCCTCTGAAGTTATTGAGTGTTTGTTTATTGTGTCTCACGCCCCTCGCTTTCTGGGGGCAACCCGCCCGAGGACAGATTCCTGTTGAAGAATTTGGCAATGAATTTGGCAATGAATTTGGCAATGAGTCGGAAGAGTTTCTCCCCCAAGGAACTCCCCCTCTCCAACAAACCGATAGTTTGCTCAGTTTAGTGGGGGGACAGCGCCTTTTAGAAGAAGCGAGTTTTGCCATTGACGGAGAGAATTATGCCCTCGCTTCGCAAAAATTACAAGAAGCCAGACAAGTTTTTAACCAATTATCTAACTTTTACCAGCAATTGGCGGGGAGTTTTGCGGGCATTGACGGCAGTATCGCCGAACAACAGCGCAAACAAGCCTTAGAAACAGCACAACTGCGCGATCGCGCCACCTATCAACTGGCTTTGGTTCACCGGGCGCAAAATCAACCGGAATTGTCGGTGCCTTTATTGGTTCAAATCGTGCGATCGCAAAACCCGACCACAGATCTAGGCAGAAAAGCCTATCAACAACTGACAGAATTAGGGTTTGAGGAATCCCAAGACCCCTCCGAAGACTTTCGCCCTCTCCGACAAGCAAATAGTATTCTCAGTTTAACGGGAGGAAAACGTTTTCTTGAGGAAGCCACCACCGCCTTTGAAAGCCAAAATTACAGCCTTGCCGTACAGAAACTACAAGAAGCTCGGCAAGTGTTCAACCAATTATCTAACTTTTATCAGCAATTAGCAGGCAGTTTTGCCGGTATTAACGCCCGCACCGCAGAGTCACAAAGGGTAAATGCCCTCAAAGCCGCACAGTTGCGAGATGATGCCACCTATCAACTGGCAGTGGTTCACCGGGCGCAAAATCAACCGGAATTATCGGTACCTTTGCTGGTTCAGATCGTGCGATCGCAAAATCCCACCACAGATTTAGGAAAGCGTGCTTACCAACAGCTTTTGGAGTTAGGCTTTGTCACGGTACCTTTCCCCAGTTCTAGTGAAAATACGAGCAGCAGCAATTAATCCCTTACCCGTACCCATTACATGGATAAGGTCTAGGATAAGGTCTAGGATAAGGTCTAGGATAAGGTCATGTCTATCTGTGGGAGGATTCCCTTGGGTAAATGGGATAACATGGGAAAGACTCGATAAAATACAATCGAGATTAATCTGGTTATTGCGGGAGGTTTGATGGTTAGTTTAGCCGAAGTGGAAAACAAAATTAAAGCCTCTTTACCCGATGCGCGGGTCAAGGTAGAGGATTTGACAGGAGGAGGGGATCATTTACAAGCAACAGTGATTTCACAGTTGTTTGCTGGGCAAACGCGAGTTAAACAACACCAACTTGTTTATAAGGCGCTGCAAAGTTCGTTAGCATCAGAAGCGATTCATGCCCTTGCCTTAAAAACTTATACCCCGGAAATGTGGGAAACTACAGGACAATCTTTGTAGTTTGTCCCCAAATGTTTTTGTAGTCGATTCGATTTCATTCAATCTAAATCCTTAAGGAGTTACTTCATGACACCTGAACTTAAAGAACGCATTGACAGCATTGTTAAGGAAGACAAAATTGTTGTTTTTATGAAGGGGTCTAAACTCATGCCCCAATGCGGTTTTTCTAATAATGTCGTGCAGATTCTCAACACCCTTGGCGCTTCTTATAAGACTTTTGATGTCTTAAGCGATAACGAAGTTCGACAAGGAATTAAAGAGTACTCTGAATGGCCGACTATTCCTCAAGTGTATATTAATGGGGAATTTGTGGGCGGTTCTGATATCTTGATCGAAATGTACCAAAATGGCGAACTCCAACAAGCTGTAACAGTGGCTTTGGCTTCTTAAGTGGCGATCGCAATCGGGATTAAGGGGATAATTATAATAATTATCCCCTTATCTCTCTTCTCAAGGGCGATCGGTCCAATATCCCAAGGGTAACGAATGGCAAATTCGCGAACTGGTTGTAGAGGAAATTTGTTAGGATTCTTGTAGAACCTAATTTTTGTCCCAACAGCGATCGCTCCAGCATTTTTTTCCAGCCCTTTTTTCACCATGACCTCTCCCCTTGTCAAACGGTTTCAGATTAGTTTAGAAAAAAATAAAATTGTCGGTTTGACTACTGCAATCTCGGTTATTGTGGCTTCGTGCATTGTCGCTGTACTTCCCCCCTCTCCCCCTCCACCCAAAGAGTATCAAGCAGTTGGCATCCTTAAATACGCTCCTCCCCCACCCACCGCAACCAGTACCGGGGAAAATCTATACGAGCAAGGTAAAGCCTCCATCAGTCAGGAAATTTTATTAGCCGATCGCGTCCTGATTAACGTTGCTCGAGAGATGAAAATTAAAGATCCCAATAAACTATTCAAAAATCTTAAAATTAAGTTCCCGGAAACTCCGGAAGATCCCCAAGTGATTCGAGTGGAGTACAAAAATAATAGTAAGGAAAAGTCGCAAGAAACTTTAAGTTTATTACTGAGGGAAATGGTGGAGGAGAGTCGTTTATTTAATACTGCCATGCTGCGATCGCAAATCCAGGCCTTGACAAAAAGAGAGTTAGAAGCAAGGACAGATTTAAAAGAGGCAGAAAGAGAATTTTATGATTTTATGAGTCGAGAAGGAGGGGACTTAATTGCCGCTCAAGATGGTACTCTCTTCTCGGGTATTAGCCTCAGCGAACAACAGCAACGAGAATTAAAAGTCCAATTAGAAGGGGTTATTGGTCAACTTCAAAGCCTGCAAGATCAATTGGGTTTAACCCCTAAAGAAGCCTCGGTTTCTTTAGCCCTCAGTAGCGATCCCATTATTGCCAGCTTACGCGCTCAACTGTTGCAAATCGAAACCCAAATTGAGTTGCTCTCCAAAAAGTATCGGCCAGAACATCCTATCCTCGCCGACTTGCTACAACAAAAAGAAACTTATGATCGCCAATTCATTGCTCGCACCTATGAAGTCATCGGCAATGATAATGTTTTTGATGTTGCTCCGGTGGAAATTCGCAAAGCCAGCAGTTTAGATACTGTTCGCCAACAGATCGCAACTCAACTGGTACAGTTGCAAGCACAGAGAGAAACCATTGAAGGACAACTTTCTGCGGTTCGCGATACCGAACAAGAATTACGCCAATCTTACGAACGTTACCCCACCAAACAACTCGAACAAGAAAACTTGCAACAAAAATTACAACTGCGAAAACAGTTTCACGACACCATTGAGACGCGGTTGGTGGATGCACAATCGGCGGAAGTCGAAACCGTGGGTAGTTTAGCCATCGCTCAAGATGTTGTGGTCCCAGAACCTCCAGACAAGCCTTCTGGAAACATCAATCCCGTTATTATTGTCTTGGGGGGTGTCATTGGTGCGGGAATTGCTGGAGCAGGGGTTATTTTAGTTTTGTCTTTCTTCGATCCGATTTTATATACTGCCCAAGAATTGCGATCGCTCTTAAATGAACGGGAAATTAGAATGTTAGGAGAACTGCCAACTTTACTCGAACCGGAGAATGAGGATTTATTAGCCCTATTGTTGGGGGAAAATATGAATTGCTTAGACGCTTATGAACGCTTCCGCAGCAACTTGCGCCGTTTTGCACCGAAAAATACGAAGGTAATTCTAGTTACCAGTGTCGGACGTGCCGAGGGGAAAAGCACGACGGCTTATAATTTAGCGATTGCGTCAGCTTATGCGGGTAAGCGCACTTTATTAATAGAAGCGGATTTGCGATCGCCCTCGAATGCTCCTGCGGTGAATTTGTACAGCGATCCCGATGCCCAAGCTGAACCCCTTGCTTATTATGGTTCTCACAATGAATGCGTTAATTTAGTGCCGACTGTAGAAAATCTCTATATTGTTCCTAGTGTTGGTCCCCAGCGCAAGGCCGCTGCGATCGTGGAGTCGAGTGAATTGCGCCGTCTCCTTGAGGATGCCCGTCAGCGCTTCGATTTTGTGATTTTGGATACTGCTTCCTTAAACAGTTGCAATGATGCCTTCCTGCTGCAACCTTTAACGGATGGTATCGTTGTGGTGACGCGCCCTGGGGTGAGTGAAGGCTCTCTCGGCAGCACCCTCGAACAAATGGTAGAAGCGGAAATGCCTATTTTGGGGGCGGTAATTAATGATGTGGAAATGCCTTTATCGGAAGGAAAAACGATTGACGAAGCGATCGGTCTGCCCGGAGATATTGCCGAACATTTAGCTTTAGAGGAGGAAGAAGTTCCCAGTTTGCAAAATGGGAATGGTTCTCATAAAAAGGAGTTACCCCGAAAGGTGGCTCACCGTTAAGGTAGATATAAATAGGGCTTGCTGAAAAGAGAGAAAAACGAGTTCAAAATGACCCCATTGCAATAAAATCTTCCGGTTTAATATTCAGGGCGATCGCAAGGGTGCAAAAAATCATCTGAAAATAAATAATTTATATTGTACCTTCCCCTTTATCTATCTACAAAATGCAAAAAGAGGACTCCCGTTAGACCCGAAGGGTTAGCGGTGAGATGACGAGCGCGTTCCCTCTCTTGGTCGATTGGATATGGCGAATGCGATTCGCCATCCCTCGACCGCTTGGTGAATTCGATTCACCGGGGTCGCTCGTCTTTTTGCCAACAAACAAAACCGACCAAAGTAGGGACGTTAAATTTAACGTCCGTACACAT
>NZ_JACSWA010000347.1 GCF_016888125.1 Spirulina sp. CCY15215 | reverse complement strand
ATACAAAAGCACCCTAATTGAACAACTCCAAGGCGGTAGCGAAACTAATATAAAGCCGTCCTATAAGGACGGGGTTTCTACCCAATTTTTCTGATGAAATGGCGTGTTATTCTTGAGGTAGACTCAGCAACAGGTGATTGGGCAGTTTGGTGTCCGGAATTACCGGGTTGTGTATCAGCAGGAGAAACAGAAACGGAAGCATTAGATAATATTCGCGAGGCGATTTCCCTCTATCTAGAACCCGATCCTATTGAATTAAAATCAGGGGAAGTGTTGCGAGAGGTTTTGGTGGGATGACTCGTATTCGGCGGATGAATGCCTCTGATGTAGAACGAATTTTGAAACAATATGGATTTGAGTTTATTTCTCAGAAAGGAAGTCATCGAAAATGGCGACATCTGGAAAGTCAACTGCAAGCGATCGTTCCTTATCATAAGGGAAAAAATCTCCCCATCGGTACTCTACGAAACATTATGTTAAGCGCTAACATTCCGGAAGCTGAATGGAAAACACTTGATTAAGTGCTATAAAATAAGAGACGATCGCGCTACCAAAATACACTTTCATCTACCTTAAAAAAGGCTGCCAATTTTTGCGCTTGTCTAGGAGAAATTTCTTTCTCTTTGCTTAGTATTGCGCGAACTTCATCCTCAGAATTCAAAACAGTAACTAAATCTTGCAATGCGATCGCTTGTTGTTCCATCAGAAATGATAACATTGAATGAGGAGTTGATGTTTGTCCGGGACGGTAAAAGCTCTCTTCAAATTTTTCAATCAAGATAACGAGAAGATCGTAGAGTGCATTTTCTTCTGGCGATCGCTCTTTTCGGTGCATTAGATCTTCAACAATTACTAATGCTTCTTCATTTTCTGCTTCTGTTTTAATCAATATGTTTGGTTTCATATTCCCGCAATCGTCGATAGCTAATGACGTGCATGAAAAGTTTTCCGATATTTTATTCTATCCTGCGATCGCTTGTATTCCGGACTGTCTTTCCCTCCTTCTAATTCTAGCTCTCGTTGGGAGAGATAATCCGTAAATTGTTTAAACAAAACTCGCTTTTCTGCGTCAGTTTCCGCAGTAGTAAGCATCTGCTTGACTTGCCGATCGCACTCCTCGCGATCCTCCCGACAGGCTTTTACTTCCAACACCTGAGACACTTCCTCCCAACTGGAAGCCAGATCCACATTTTCCTCTCCAATAGCCGTTTGTCGGACGTAACGCACGGCATTCTCTTTAGATGGTTTGATATCTTCATTGTAATCGCGATCGCCAGAGAATTTGACTGGAGATAAAACCCAACTGCGATCGATGAGTAAGTCCTTCAGGGCATTAGGCTCCTGCTTTTCTCGTGTACAATTTTAGGAGTTCCCCGACTTCAAACGTCCCTCCGTGCAAAGAAAGTTTCCCTTGCGGTTGGTTATTGTCATTCCTACATTGCTGCAAATCTTTGCAGCCGTAGGATTAACAGGATTTTTGTCTTGGCGTAACGGACAGCAGGCCGTTACGGACTTGGCTACGCAACTTAGTCAAAAGACAAGCGATCGCATTGAAACCCACATTCGCAATTATTTAGAAACATCTGAATTGATTCTGAAAATCAATGAAATTTCGGTACGACAAGGACGATTGAATGTCGATGATTTTAGCGAACTCCAACGCTATTTTTGGCAGCAAACACAATTAAGCGACGCGTCGGCAACCCTATACTACGGTAGCGAAACCGGGGATTTTTTGCAAATCGAACAGGGATATCCCCCCACAATTTCCCTTCGTACTCAAGATACTGCTCCCTTTTGGAACATTTATCGCCTCAATGACCGAGGAGAGCGTCAGGAATGGCTGCAACAGAAAGAATATGATCCCCGCATCCATCCTTGGTATCGTAGGGCTAAAGCCTCAAAAACCTTAATTTGGTCGCCGATTTATGTTTTTGCCCAACCTCCTGTTTTAGGCCTTACCTCTGCTATGCCCATTTACGGGACAACGGGAGAATTACAAGGAGTAATGGCGATCGATCTCACTCTGTCCCAAATCGGCGAATTTTTACAAGCCTTAGAGATCGGGACATCGGGGGCATCCTTTATTATTGAGCGATCGGGGGAAATTGTCGCCACTTCAAGCCGAGAGTATCCTTTTTTAAACTCCGAAGGTCAAGAAAGATTGCCGGCGGCCAGTGTTGCCCCTATGATCCAAGCTGCTGTCAAACATTGGCAAAAGAATCCTGATAGGTTGACCACCTTGGAAAACGATTCTGCAACGATCGCCGATGTGGAGGGCAATCGTTATTTTGTGAGAATGCACGCCTTTCGCAACGATCGCGGCATTGATTGGCTGTTGGGGGTGGTCATTCCCGAGGCGGATTTCAAAGCCGAAATTGCTGCTAATACTCGCGCTACTATTATTATCTGTGCGATCGCCTTGGTTTTGGCCGCGGCATTGGGCATCATTACCTCACGTTTAATCGCCAAACCGGTTCTCAAATTCGCGAAAGTCGCCTGCGATATTGCACGAGGGGATTTATTATATCGCATTCCTCCTCATCGCATTGAGGAATTAGATAGTCTCGCCCGAGCTTTTAATCTCATGGCTATCCAGTTAAAAGAAGCCTTTAGGGCTTGGGAGGATACGAATAAATCTTTAGAAATTTTAGTGGGAGAAAGGACGGAGGCTTTGCGGCGATCGGAGGAAAAATTTGCCAAAGCCTTTCGATCAAGTCCTTATTTGGTGGGTATTACAACTTTAGCAGAAGGCCGCATTCTGGAAGTCAATGATACTTTTCTGCACATTTCGGGATATGCCTTGGGGGAAGTCATTAGCAAAACTGCGGCAGAGTTGGGATTTTGGGGAAGTTATCGCGATCGCGTCAAGATGATCAAAATGCTTGAAAATGAAGGCAGAATTCGCGATCGCGAATTTTCTTTTCGTATTGCTTCGGGTGATATTCGCATCCTTCGTCTTTCTGTGGAAAAAATCGAGATCGATGATGAAGATTGTCTCTTAATGGTGGCCAATGATATTACCGAACGCAAGCGAATGGAAGCGTCACTCCAAGAAAAAGAGCAATCTTTGCGTTTAATTCTCGATACTATCCCTCAACAAGTTTTCTGGAAAGACACGGATTCAGTTTTCCTCGGTTGCAATCAAAATTGGGCAGAAGCGGCACATTTAAACCATCCTGAAGAGGCGATCGGTAAGACAGATTATGACATGGGATTGCCCCGAGAAATTGCCGATTTATTTCGCCAAGAAGATCGAAAAATTATGGAAGCAGATGAACCCGTCCTCCATAAGATTGCTAAAAAACAACGCCCTGGTGAAAACGGTAAAATCATTTGGCTGGATATTAGTAAAGTTCCCCTCCACGATATTCACGGTAATGTTATCGGTTTGATCGGCGTAATTGATGATATTACTCCTCAAAAAGAAGCAATGGAGGCTCTAAAACAAGAACGGGAAAAATCCGAGGCTTTGTTACTGAATATTTTACCCCATCGTATTGTCGAACAACTGAAAAAACAACATAATTCTATTCCTCAGCCTGGAGTAAAAACTTTAATTGCCGAACATTACGAAACAACCACAATTTTATTTGCAGATATTGTTGGTTTTACGCCTTTTTCTGCCCAATTATCTCCCATTACTTTAGTCGATATGCTCAATGATATTTTTTCGACTTTCGATCGCCTAGCGGACGATTATAATGTTGAGAAAATCAAAACAATTGGTGATGCTTATATGGTCGCGGGAGGATTGCAAGAACCCGAGGACGATCGCGCAGAAGCGATCGCAGACATGGCCTTAGAAATGTTAAAGACAATTGCTCAATTTAGAATCAATTCTGAAAAACCCTGTCAAATTCGGATTGGCATTCATACGGGGGCTGTAGTTGCCGGGGTTATCGGGATTAAGAAATTTATTTACGATCTTTGGGGGGATACTGTTAATGTCGCTTCCCGCATGGAATCAACAGGAGAACCAGGGAAAATTCAAGTTACAGCCCAAATTTACGAACAGTTAAAAGAGCAATTTATGTTTGAGAAACGCGGTGTGATCACTGTCAAAGGCAAAGGAGAAATGATAACCTATTGGTTAACTGGCAAAAAATAAAGCCGATCCAGCAACATTTAAAATTGGTTATAACCATTAACCGAATTTAAGATTGAATCTTTATCATATCAAAGCTCAAGGAGAAATCATTTTCTCTAACGCAATTTGTAACTCAGTTGTTAAAGATTTAACTGCTTTTTTGACAGCTTGACGATGTTCCCGAGGAGAATCTTGCTGACAATTCAAGTAAAATTGCGTCACAGAAATAGGCGTACCAATTGTAACTTGTGACTTTCGCCAACCTAAACGAGGACGATGAGGAACTTTTGTTCCTTTAAGACGAGCGATCGCGTCAAATATAATCAGTGCGGTTTCGGCAAATCTCTCTATAGTGGGTTTTTCTTGGATATAAGTTCCCGTAACGGCAACAAAACTTTCCACTAATCGCAGATGTCGCATTCGGATTGCTGACTCGTGGGCGATCCAGTCCGCCAGTCCTCGCTGTAGGGGGGATAATAAGTTCGGATCGGTACTATCTTGGCGATAAATGCGACACCAACCCGCCTCTTCGAGACGACGACAGCGATCGCTGATATTGCCTTGGGGTTGGAGATGAAAATATTGTTCGCAAACTTGCAATGCTTTCTCTAGTAACATTTGTAGGCGATTCCCTAAAACTGCTTCGGGAGTGTCTCCAGCATGGCGATCGGGGAACTGACAATAGTAATAATCACGATAAAACGCTTCCATTTGGGCGATCGCCGCTTCACCTAAGTTAAACAAGCGTTGCGAGAAAATATCTTTGTGTATCTCACTCGCAGATGAACCAATACCCTGTACGGCTAAACCGCAATCTGCCTCCAATTGACTTAACAGCCCGTCTAGTTTGCGCCAAGGCGGTGTAACATAATAATACTGAATGCCGATGGGAATGATAAAAACCTCCTCACTTCGGTTAGCTTTTTGCAAATCCTCCACACACCAAAAACCCAATTGAGCCGTACCGGATTTTAGAGGACTCACAATTTCGCTATGACCATTCGTTGCACCTTCCGGGGCGATCGCTATGGGCATTGTGCCATTAATCAACAACTCTCGAACCGTGCGAATTGCCTCTCGATCCAAAGACTTACCCCGATGAATGGGAACTCCTCCTAAACGCGAGAAAACCCAACCCAGCCAGCGTCCAGCCCACAAAGTCATACCGCGATCGTACAGGAAATGGCTAAAAAAAGGATATTGTAAAGAAATCCCCAGTTTACGAGCAGTTCTCGGTAAAGTCCGAGAGAATAAATACATCATACTGAGGGGATCGTCTACCTCAACATGACGAGCAGCAAATAAAAGGCGAATTTTTCCCCCTTGGAATTGTTGATAAAATTCTGCCAATATCTTCGCGTTAGTGACTTGAATCTGGGAAATACCTGCGGGTAGCCAAGATCGCAGACGAAAGCGCAGGAAAATAGGTAACATCAACATGACCAATCGCAGCAGGAAAGGATTGACCCGTTGAGGGATAAACTGGAGTTGGGGTTGAGCGCGATACTCTCGAGGAGTGATGGCGCGATCGCGGAGATAAAACAATTTTAAATTTGGGTTTTGGATACTTTATCGCAGTCTACACTGTTGATTTTCTTTTTCTGGCGATCGCAAAATCATGTTAGCCGCGATCGCGACAAAATATTACAATCCATTCCATCGGAGGATTCGCAGTCAGTACCCATGCGGTAAACTTTCTAAACAGTCAAGGATGGTTAACGGAGCTTCACGAACATGGGAGATATTTGGAAATCAACAGCGATTATCACGGGGGCATCCTCGGGAGTCGGGTTGTATGGGGCAAAAGCACTGGCTGCAAAGGGTTGGTATGTGGTGATGGCCTGTCGGGATGTGGTGAAAGGAACAAAAGCCGCACAAGATTTGCAAATTCCTGAAGAGAATTATACTGTGATGGAGATCGACCTCGCTTCATTAGATAGCGTGCGTCAGTTTGTCAAAACTTTTCGAGAGAGGGGGCGATCGCTAGAAGCACTGGTCTGTAATGCGGCGGTTTATTTGCCCTTACAAAAAGAACCTTTACGCAGTCCCGACGGCTACGAATTAAGCGTAGCAACCAATCATCTCGGGCATTTTTTACTTTGCAATCTCATGTTAGATGATTTGCGGCGATCGCCAGTTCCGACAAAACGCCTCGTTATTTTAGGAACCGTCACTGCAAATAGCAAAGAATTAGGGGGCAAAATTCCCATTCCAGCACCCCCCGATCTCGGCGATTTGCAAGGATTTGAAGCAGGATTCAAGGAACCGATCGCCATGATTAACGGCAAAAAATTCAAATCTGGGAAAGCCTACAAAGATAGTAAGCTCTGCAATATGCTCACCGCAAGGGAATTGCATCGCCGCTATCACAACACAACGGGAATTGTAATCAGTTCGATTTATCCTGGTTGCGTCGCAGATACGCCATTATTCCGCAATCATTTCTCCCTCTTTCGCACGATTTTCCCCTGGTTTCAGAAGAATATTACCAAAGGTTACGTTACCCAAGAACTCGCAGGAGAACGCCTTGCAGAAGTAGTCGCCGATCGCAACTATAAGCAGTCCGGAGTACATTGGAGTTGGGGAAACCGCCAGCAGGAAGGTCGAGAGGCATTTGTTCAGGAACTTTCCGCAGAAGGAAGTGACGATGCAAAAGCCAAGAAAATGTGGGAGTTAAGCGAAAAATTAGTGGGTTTGGTGTAGTTATAGCAAATCCGGTTAATGGGTTAGCAAGCGAGCAAGATGCTCGCACTACTACCACCCTTGGATATTACCGTAGTGGGAGCGTCTCGCTCCCTAGGTTTTTAATTATGGTATTTATTGGTATTTATACAGAGTCTTAAAAGGTATGCGGACGGAGAGACTCGAACTCTCACATCAAAGACACTAGAACCTAAATCTAGCGCGTCTACCAATTCCGCCACGTCCGCAGAAAATTTAACGTTTACCATCGTAACAAATCCTTGTTAAAAATGGGGATGAGGACAAGGATTTTTTCAAGATTTACCACCGGAAAGATCGAATCCGGCCAAAAGGAGACGTTTTTCTGGCGATTCCTCCCTTAGAATAAAAAGAATCAAAATTCTCGTTCTTGCATCGAGCTATGTTAACTGCCATTCGGAAACTAGGTTGGGGAATTGCGATCGCCGGCTTATCCCTGTCAAGCGTGTTAGGATTGCCCCGTTCCGTTCACGCTCAATACATTATTACCCTTCCCGACAAAACCCGGTGTGAAGGACAATTTCAAGGTTATAACGGCCAAGGGATCTGCGAATATCCCGACGGTTATTATCGAGGGCAAATTGTCAATGGTCAACGCCACGGAAGAGGTGTATTTTATTTTCGCCAACGAGATGACAAAAAGGAGAATGTCGAAGTTCGAGAAACCTACCTTAATGCCAACGAAGCAAGTTCTTTCATTCCCGATCCTTCCGATGTTTACGCGGACATTTACGAGGGAGACTTTCGCAATGGCCTGCCTCATGGAAGAGGAAGATTTGTCTATGGCAATGACGAACGCTACGATGGAGACGTTCGGAATGGATTGCCCAACGGAACGGGTTTATTTCTCTTTAGTTCAGAAGGGGAATATTCTAATCGTTACTACGGACAAGTAAGCCAAGGATTGCCGAGTGGAAAGGGTTCTTTTGTCTATGCCAACTGTAATTCCTATGGACAGGCTTTGCGCTGCGATCGCTATGACGGCCAGTTTCGAGATGGCGTACCCCACGGCCAAGGAACATTCACTTATTCCGAATGTCAAGGCAGTGGAGCAAACCTAACCTGCAAACGCTTATCAGGAAATTTTTTCAAGGGTCAGCCCAATGGAATGGGAACTTTGCTTTTTGCCAACGGCGATCGCTGTCAAGGGCAGTTTAATGATTTTACCCTGAGCGGTCGCGGCAGTTGTAGTTATCGCAATGGCAATCGCTATTCTGGGGAACTGCGAGACGGTCAGCCCCACGGCATGGGAACAATGCGCTACGCTGACGGACGAACCTATAACGGCGAATTTCGTGCTGGGAATCCCATTGGCACCCCATAGGAAACAATTAATATTCCCTTCGTTCCCAACGCCCATATTGTTGAGCATAATAGGCTAAAATTGCTTCGATTTGTTGCTGGGGATTGCGGAGCATTTCCGCAGGGGAATCGCGATCGGGAGGATAATTAAGAGATAATCCTTCAATCTGACTGTCCCCATAGGCAAAAGTGGTCGAAGACTGGGGTAAAAGTTCGACCTGCACTCCCAAACATTGTGCTAAGTGAGCCGCTACTTCGCGATAAATGGCAAGGGGCATCTTTGGGCAAAAAATTCTTTCTTGTTTAAGCATTATTATCTGCTGGAGGAGCTCCAACGGCTCGGATTACCTCAATTCCCAACTCTTCAAAAATCACAACAGGTTGGGGACCTCGATTCATTTCAATCCGCTTAACCAAAACTTGTCCACTTTCTAAATATTCTCCTGGACTAACATATTGACTTTTACCTTCGCTATCTTGCACGATCGCCTTAGTACTGCCGCCGAGATTAACTACCCCCGTCACAGTTAAGCCTTTAGCAATGGTAGGTTCTGGTAATTTGGGGAGGTCATCAGGGTTAAATTCTGGAAGGGGTTCGGGTTTTTCACCTGGTCCCGCCCACTCTAAAGGAGGAACATTGCTCGGAGCTTGAGGAGGAACATTGCTCGGAGCTTGAGGAGCAACACTCTTCGGAACTTGAGGAGCAACACTCTTCGGAACTTGAGGACGAACATTGCTCGGAGCTTGAGGACGAACATTGCTCGGAGCTTGAGGAGCAACACTCTTCGGAACTTGAGGACGAACAAAAGGAGCGGGACGTTGTTTGGCTCGAGGGAGAGTTGGAGTTCTGGGAATGGGAGGAAGTGAAGGAGTGGGTAATTTTGCCACACCCTGTCCCCCCGTATTTTGTTGGGCTGTAGCCTTTAAAACAGAATTGACAGAATTGGAAATCTGTAGAGGAATGGTCGCAAAAGGATTTTGCCGTCCTTGATTTTGCTGGATAATTTTGACAGCAGCATCGCGACTGGTGACAGGAATTAAGCCATCGGGGGTAGGTAATTCTGTTTTTTCTCCTTTAATTACGGGATCTTCAAATCCTGGCTGCCCTGCGTTTTCACCCGTGGGAACATTCGTTCCTTCCGGATTACCTGGGATTGTACCAGCAGGTATTGTTGCAGGAGCAACGGGAATATCCCCCGTATCTTCAGACCCACCCCCGACAAAGGGGAGAAAGGATAGAGCTTCGCAGCCTCCTACACTGAGAGATAACAGCACTAAACCCATCAATATTGTTGATTTTTGCCTTAATTTTTTCATTATTCATTACTCCGAGGAGGAATATTAATAAACGATTACCCATAGCAATGATGAATCATTAACCCTTTAATCTTAACCTTTTAACATTAATTTTTTCAGAGCGCTCAACCCTTTTTTGACATGACGAGAAACCGTTACGACACTAATACCCAGTAATTCTGCAACTTCCTTTTGAGTTAAATCTTGGAGAAAAACAAACTCAACGACATCTCGGGTTTTAACTTCAAGTTGCACGAGGGCTTGTTGTAGGCGAATTCGGTCTTCTTCCGCTAGTTGAAAACTGTAATATTTGCGATCGGGGACAATATCCCCCAAACAGGCATTACTTCCTTCACTATCACCGATGGGAATATCCAAACTTAGGGGTTCCCGATTTTTGTAGGCGAGTTTAATATCCTGCCAGTCTTGTAGAGAAATTTTCAGCGCGGCGGCTAATTCTGCCTCGGTGGGCTGACGGTTGAGTTGCGATCGCAATTTGCGAGTCATACCCATAGATTGTTGGCGTAACTCCAGCCAGCGCCTAGGAATGCGAACGGGAGAGCCTTTATCCCTAAGATGATGTTGAATCTCGCCGCGAATATAAGGCAAAGCAAAAGAACTAAAAGCATTCCCTTTTTCAATATCAAAACGCTCAATGGCACGAATCAGACCCAAACACCCTACCTGAATGAGATCGTCATAACTCTCGCTGCAGCGATCGACCCAATGGTGAGCCTCTTTGCGGACAAGCCCCAAATTGAGTTTTACAAGTTGATTGCGAACTCGGTTGCGCCTTGTTGAAGTGATGCTATGCTGCCGATAGTCACTCAGCAGTTGCAAACTCTGGCATTTTAGGTCGTGGGAGAGGGAAGTTGGCATAATGGATTACCCTTAGAACAAAAATCAAACGTCTAAATTATAAAACTAAGAATTATTTTTTTGTCATCGCCATTTAAGTTTATTCTCTCAGCACGATTTATGACAACTGTAATTTCCTCAAGGGCTGAAGGGGAGGGGCAATATCCGTCCAAAATCTCGCAAAACTTAGGGTGTCGGATAGCAGAGAGCGATTCAAGACTCCCTACGGCCAACACCCTAAACTCAACCATTCATGATTTGAGCGAGATTACTCGAAAGAGGGTTGAATGCGAGCATAGAAAATCCCTTGGATTTTGACTTCTTCGGGATCGTCGGCTCCCAAATCTGTATCCGAGGGTTGATAGCTGACAAAATTACCGGCAATTTCTCCTGTGCTACCGTCAACCTTAGTAACCTGCAACGACATTTCTCCGATGCCTGTTTGATAGCGCTTAACGTTGGCACGTTGGTATTCTTCTGCGTCGGCTCCGGCGGGAATCGCAACGGCATTATCATAACCACTGGCAACCCCGCGACCTTTAGGATCGAGGAATACCGAGCCTCGGTAGGAAGGAACAAAAAATTCACCTTCCAAATCGGCTGACGCATTCAGAGCATTGTATCCCGAGCCGCTTTTGGCGACGAGTTGTTTCATGGTAAACATGAAGGGAACTTGTTCGCCTCCAGGTAGTTGAACGGTAATAGGCTGGAAATCCATTCCGTCTTCTTCTGTGAAGGTTAATACACCGTTTTCATCTACCACTAAGGTTCCCGATACTTGGTCGAGACTAGAGGTGTAGCGCGTCAGCACTTTACCCTCAACGAATTTTGCTTCTTGGCGGCGATTGGTCGTTTCTTCTTCGACAAAATAGGTTTGGGGTTCCAGGCACATACCAGAAATTTTATAGGTTTGACCGGCTTCCAGAGGGATAGAGCCTCGAGCGGTTTCGTCCAATGCTGGACATAAGTTTGCTAATCCGGTATTAAGAATTTGCTTGTAGGTCAATTGCCCCGAAGTGGCATCTGCTGCACTGGGACCGTCACTACAAGCCGTGAGAAAGCCCAAAGAAAGGGCTAGGAAAGCGGCCATGAATGCCCGATAATACCTCATAATCATCAACCTCTTTTTTGTTAATCTCGAATGCAGAAAAAGTTTGGGGAATGACGGGGGAACAAGACGCGATCGCGCTTTCCTTGCCCGCAATTCCAAAAATGAAACCTTGACAATAATTTTGACAATGAAAATTTTGACAAATTTTGACAATGAAGCTCGATAGGTTTTATGCCCCCTCGAGCCAGGTTTCCTGAATTTCAAATTGCTTTATTGAGCTACTGATAAAGAATTGTACACGGGCGCGTCGCCTTTCCCTAGCGAAGGCAAGATCCTCTTGGCATCGGAGACGTTTTCCCTCAATCTAGAACTAAAAGCCAATTCACCAAACTCTATGAACGAATCAGAGAATTTAGAGTCCCAGCACCTCACAGCCAAATTAGCAGCAATTCAAGGGGAAATTTTGGCTTTAGCCCAAAATCATCAAGGAGAAGCTCTCCCATTGCTCTCCATCCTGCGATCGCTAGAGGCGATTCATAGCCAAATTCGCGAAGATTTATTTTTGTCCGCATTACCGGACAACCGCCACAACTTGACTTATCTACTGCGCGATATTGAAGAAACTGGCGGTTGGCCTTATATCGAGCGGATGCGATTGCAAGCGCTTTTGAGCCATTTTGAGGAAAATTCCCAGAAAAAAGACTGAATGTAACAATTTGCAACGTATAATGGCTGGATGAAATTAATGTAAACAACTTTTAATAATTGTCCTTAATGCGAGTTGCGATCGCCGGAGCAGGGTTGGCGGGATTATCCTGCGCGAAGTATTTAGCGGATGCCGGGCATATCCCTATTGTCCTCGAACGTCGAGATGTTTTGGGGGGTAAAATAGCGGCTTGGCAGGATGAAGAGGGAGATTGGTACGAAACAGGGCTACATATTTTCTTTGGTGCCTATCCCAATCTTCTACAACTATTTGCGGAGTTGGGGATTGAAGACCGCTTGCAATGGAAAGATCATACGATGATCTTCAATCAACCCAATGCTCCTGGCACTTATTCCCGTTTTGATTTCCCCAATTTACCGGCTCCTTTCAACGGGGTTGTTGCTATTCTCGGCAATAACGATATGCTGACTTGGGCTGAGAAAATTCGTTTTGGCCTTGGCTTAATTCCTGCTATGATTCGCGGTCAATCCTATGTCGAAGAGATGGATCGATACAGCTTTTCGGAGTGGTTAGCGAAACAAAATATCCCCCCTAGGGTGGAGAAAGAAGTCTTTATTGCCATGTCGAAGGCGTTAAATTTTATTAATCCCGATGAAATTTCTGCCACGATTCTGCTGACGGCCTTAAATCGCTTTCTACAGGAAAAAGAAGGGTCAAAAATGGCGTTTCTGGATGGTTCCCCGACGGAGCGCCTTTGTCAGCCAATTGTTGATTACATTGGCGATCGCGGCGGTGAGGTGAAGTTAAATGCGCCTTTAAAGGAAATTCTCCTCAATGAGGATGGCTCGGTTCAGGGTTTCCTGATGCGCGGCTTAAATGGCCAAGCCGATTGGAGTTTTGAGGCGGATATTTACGTCTCAGCTATGCCCGTTGACCCTCTCAAGGTTATTCTACCCCAACCTTGGCGAGAAATGGACTATTTTAAGCAACTAGAGGAGTTAGAAGGGGTTCCTGTGATTAATCTGCATCTCTGGTTCGATCGCAAGCTGACGGATATTGATCATCTCCTATTTTCGCGATCGCCTCTGTTGAGTGTTTATGCGGACATGAGTAATACTTGTAAGGCTTATGCCAGCGATCGCTCCATGTTGGAATTGGTTCTCGCTCCGGCAAAAGACTGGATTTCTCGACCGGATAAGGATATTATTGCTGCGACAATGGTGGAACTGGAAAAACTCTTTCCCCAGCATTTTACCGGAGACAATCCCGCCCAGTTGCTGAAATATCACGTTGTTAAAACACCGCGATCGGTCTATAAAGCAACCCCTGGTCGCCAAAGCTATCGCCCTTCCCAAGTAACCCCCATTGGGAATTTTTATTTGAGTGGGGACTATACCATGCAACAATATTTGGGAAGTATGGAAGGCGCAACGCTTTCTGGCAAATTGACAGCCAAGGCGATCGTCGATGCAACGATCTAGGAAAGTTCTCAAACTTCTCCCATGATTACCCCAGAAATCGCGACTTCGCGATTTCTCGTTAACTTCTCTCTTTCTCCCTTGGAAACGTTTCACCGGATGAATGCTGCAACTGCCTAAACCCGAACAAAAAACGAAAAGCCCCTTTGTATCCCTATCAGAGGCTTACGAATACTGCCGCCAAGTAACGGCCACCTATTCCAAGACGTTTTATCTTGGCACCTTGCTGATGCCAATGCCAAAACGTCGAGCGATTTGGGCAATTTATGAATGGTGTCGGCGAACTGATGAATTAGTCGATGGTCCGAAGTCGCGTTTTACAACTCCCGAAACTCTTGATCAATGGGAAGATAATTTGGAGTCGGTATTTGCTGGCCGTCCAGTGGATATGCCCGATGTGGCCTTGGTGGATACGATTAAGCATTTTCCAGTCGATATCCAGCCTTTTCGCGATATGATTGCCGGACAGCGCATGGATTTATATCGCTGTCGTTACGAGACGTTTAAAGAGCTAGAACTTTACTGCTATCGAGTGGCGGGGACTGTGGGGTTGATGACAAGTCCAGTCTTGGGTTTTGCGGGCGATCGCACTCCCCCTCCCTGGGATCAAAAGGGCAATCAAAATGGGAATCAAAATCAGCAAAGAGAAGCCACCGAAGAGGCGATCGCCCTCGGTATTGCCAATCAACTCACTAATATTCTGCGAGATGTGGGGGAAGATGCGGAAAGAGGGCGCATTTACCTACCATTGGAGGATTTAGCACTATTTGACTATACGGAAAAAGATTTAATGAATGGGGTAGTAGACGATCGCTGGCGAGAGTTAATGCGCTTTGAAATTCAACGCGCACGCAAGTTTTATCGGTCTGCGGAGCAGGGAATTAGCGCTCTGACGCGAGACGCACGCTGGCCGGTTTGGTCGGCACTGATGCTTTATCAAGGGATTTTAGATGTTATCGAGGGTAATGATTACGATGTGTTTCGTCAGCGTGCTTTTGTCCCCAAATGGACTAAAATGCGCTACCTGCCCATTGCTTGGTTGAGAGCGCAGGCTCTTTGACCCGTCTGGCTGCATCAGATTTTAGCTCTAACTAAATTGAGAGAACAAGCAAGGATAATAAAAAGATGATATTTAAAGGATGATGAAAGACGCAACTCAAGACCCTATCTCTCATTCCCCATTTTCCTTTAAACTACAAAAAACTTGTTCTCACACTCATGGGAGAGCAGGTGTTTTTTCTACTCCCCACGGAATTGTCGAAACTCCCCGCTTTATGCCCGTTGGTACCGTAGGAACTGTTAAGGGCTTAACTCCGGCTCAAATCGAAGCAACTGGGGCGCAAATGATCCTGGCCAATACTTATCACCTTCATTTACAACCGGGAGAGGAACTTATCGCTAAAGCGGGAGGACTGCATCAATTTATGGGCTGGGAACAGCCTATTTTGACTGATTCTGGAGGGTTTCAAGTCTTTAGTTTGAGTGAGTTGCGAAAAATTGAAGAGGAAGGGGTCACTTTTCGATCGCCTCGGGACGGTCGCCTCATTCATTTAACCCCAGAACGTTCCATTGAGATTCAAAATACCTTGGGGGCAGATGTGATTATGGCTTTTGATGAATGTCCCCCCTATCCCGCAGAACGAGGGGAAGTGCAGGCGGCCACCGAAAGAACCTATCGCTGGCTAGAACGGTGCGTTAAGGCGCATCAACGCCCTCAAGAGCAAGCCTTATTTGGCATTGTACAGGGGGGGATTTTTCCCGATTTGCGGGTTGCTGCTGCGCGATCGCTCCTTGATTTTGACCTGCCTGGATATGCGATCGGTGGGGTCAGCGTGGGAGAACCTCCCGAACTTATGTATCCTGTAGTAGAAGCTACTGCGCCAATTTTGCCCGAAAATAAACCCCGGTATCTCATGGGTATCGGGACTTATCGGGAAATGGTGCGGGCGATCGCAGCCGGGATCGATCTGTTTGATTGTGTCATTCCCACTCGCTTCGGTCGGCATGGCACCGCAATGGTCAAAGGAGAACGCTGGAACTTAAAAAACGCCCAATTTCGCGAAGATTTTCGCCCCCTTGACGAAACTTGCCCCTGTTATTGTTGCCAGACTTTTAGCCGCGCTTACCTCAATCATTTGGTTAAATCCAAAGAAATGTTGGGCTATATTTTGCTGTCCCTGCATAATGTGACGGAATTAGTACGTTTTACCCAACGCATTCGCGCAGCTATTTGGCAAGATCGCTTTGCCGAGGAATTTGCTCCTTGGCTAGATGAAAAGTAGTTCACCATATTATGTTAAAATCTATCGCAAATCTTAATAATCGCAGTATTTAGAAGGACTGATAATCAATGAACCTTGCCATGTTACTAGCCGAACTGCCCGAAGCCTATCAAATTTTCGATCCTCTTGTGGATGTTCTCCCACTTATCCCGCTATTTTTCTTGCTGCTTGCCTTCGTCTGGCAAGCGTCAGTGGGTTTCAGATAAACTTCTTTTGTTATCCCCAGTGACCCAAGACACTAAAGAAAAGACACCTCAGAAGGGGTGTCTTTTCGATCGTTAAGATAGTAAGGGAAATGATTGCAAAATGGATAATCACAGGGTGCCATCAGCGATCGAACTTGCAGAATTGGGAAACAGACCTCGATCGCGTCTAATTTTGTCCATCGCTTAAGATAAAGAGTCCGCGATCGCCTCTCCCCCGTTCATATTCTCCTGCGATCGACCAGGAAAGTTGCCAAAATGTCAAGTCAGGCTTTTATTTCTCGAACCATTGGACGCATTCCCCTTCGCCTTGTTTTGATCGTCCCGTTTGTGTTGCAAATTCTAGCAGCAGTCGGCTTGACGGGATGGCTTTCCTTGCAAAACGGCCAGGTTGCGATCCAATCCCTCGCCAGCCAGTTACAGGGAGAAGTAACCGCCCGTATTGCCCAAAATCTCAATGAATATTTAGCTATTCCCAAAATCGTTAACCAAAGCGCCGTTAATATTCTCGACCCCCGTGCGATCGCCCCCACAGATACCTCAAACATTCAACGCTATTTCTGGAAACAAGTTAAATCGATCGCCATCATTAATACGATTCAATTTGCCACAGAAGGAGAAAAATATATTGGTGCCGGACGTAGCAGTGAAGGGGATATTGTTCTCAAAATTGCCGATCCTGTCACCACGGGGAGTGAATTTCAAACCTACGCCACAAATACCCAAGGTCAGCCCACAGCAAAATTAAGCGCCCGTCCTAACTATAATCCGCGATCGCGCCCCTGGTATCAGGCCGCCATTCGGGTCAATCAACCCGTCTGGAGTTCTGTTTATGTCATGTTTTCTCATAAAAAATTAGGCATGACCCTCTCGCAACCCCTCTACGAAGATGCAGGGAAATTTTTAGGGGTGGTGGGAACCGATATTCTCCTCGAAGATATCAGCAGTTTTCTGGAAAATATCCAAATTGGGCAAAGGGGACAAACTCTAATTATCGATCGCCAAGGCAACACCGTCGCCAGTTCTACCCGAGAGGCACTATTTTCCGAACGCAATGGCAGCGCCAAGCGAGTCAAGATCGGCGAAAGTACCAATGCGATCGTGCAAGCCACAGGGCGATATTTACAAAACTATTTCGGCGATTTAAGCAAAATCCAAAAAAATCAACAACTTTACTTTACCTTCGAGGGAAAACGCTACTTTTTTCAAGTTACTCCCATTGCCGAAGAATTCGGTTTAGATTGGCTGATCCTCGTGGTGGTTCCCGAAGATGATTTTCTCGGGCAAATTCATGTTAATACTCGCATTACTGTGATATTGTGCTTCCTTGCTTTTGCCCTGGCGATCGCTTCCGGAATTTTAACCGCCCGTTGGATCACCAAACCCGTCCTCGAGTTGAGCCGCGCCAGTCAAGCCATTACAGCAGGTCGCCTCGAACAAAAAATCCAGATTCAACCCCTCTTACCTTGGTGTCCTGGGATTGCCGAAATCCGAGTTTTAGCCAAATCCTTCAATCGCATGGCCGTGCAACTGCGGCAATCCTTTCACGATCTCGAAACTGCTAAAATCGAACTAGAAGAGCGCGTACAAGAGCGAACAGCCCAACTAGCAACCGCCGAAAGCGAATTGCGGGGGGTATTCGCAGCCATGACGGAGTTAATTCTCATCTTCGATCGCCAAGGCCGCTATCTAAAAATCCCCTCAGCCAATCGAGAATTACTCTATAATGCCGAGGAAATTGTCATCGGGAAAACCATCCACGAAATTTTTCCCCAAGCACAAGCAGATTGGTTTGTCGCCCAGATCCAAGACGTTTTAAACCAAAGAGAAGCAAAAGCCATAGAATATGCTATCCCCCTCGAGGGACAAGAAACCTGGTTTGCTGCCACAATCTCCCCCATCTCTCAGGATAGCGTGGTCTGGGTGGCTCGAAATGTCAGCGAACGCAAGTTACTAGAACAGCAACTTCGCACCTCTGAAGAAAAAATGCGGATGGTGTTTGAAGCTATGACCAGCATTATTTTGGTTTTAACCCTTCGCGATGGCAATTTGGAGAATGTAGAAATCTCTCCCACCAGTCCCGCTCGTCTCTACCATGAAACAGATATGGATCCGATCGGGGAAACGATTGCCGGTTTTTATCGCGAAGAAACTGCCAGCCAATGGCTGGAAACCATCACCCACGCGATCGAGAGTCAGCAACCCGTCAATCTGGATTACAAATTACCGTTTGCAGATCGAGAAATTTGGTTTTCTGCTAGTATTTCACCCATTTCTACTGATTCTGCGATTTGGGTAGCGCGGGACATCACCGATCGCAAACGGGCAGAAGAAGAAATCGAACTCCTCCTCACCGTCGGTCAAGAGATTAGTGCCGCTAAAGACTTTGATAGCGCGATCGCCATTCTCTTGCAGCGCATTTGTGAAACCACAGGCTGGAATTACGGCGAAGCATGGATCCCCGCCGTCGATAGCTCGGCTTTGGTTTGCAGTCCCAGTTGGTATAGTTCCATGAAAGATGAGGGAACAGATAACAAGCAACAATTAACAGGAAATAGTATTAGCGAATTTCGAGAGTATAGCGAAGCCTTAACTTTGTTAGCGAATGAGGAACTTCCAGGACGGGTTTGGGTACAATGCCGACCCGAGTGGGTTCGCGATGTTTCCTTAGAACCGGATGATGTCTTTTTGCGCTTGGAAAAAGCGGCGGAATGTGGCTTAAATTCTGCCTTTGCGGTGCCAATATTGATTCCTCCCAGGGAGGATTTGCTGCGAGAATCCGAACGCCTTCCCGTACTGGCCGTCTTGACCTTTTTTCTGACGGATACTTGTCGTCAGGATGAACAAGCCTTTGAACTGGTGATGGGGGTTGCGGGGCAATTGGGAACACTTTTACAACAAAAACAAGACGAAGCGGAACTTAAAGCCTTATTTGCAGCCATGACGGATTTAATTTTCGTCTTTGATGGCAATGGACGACATCTGAAAATTCCCGCGACCAATGCGAGAAATCTGATTTACGATCCCATGACCAATCGGATTGGCAAAACCTTACACGAAATTTTCCCCGAAGAGCAAGCCACATTTTTCTTGGCTCTGATTCGCGAAACCTTGCAAAAACAAGATAACGTCGAAGTGGAATACAGTTTGCAGATCGAAGGGGAGGAAATATGGTCGGATACGACGATCTCGCCAATTTCCACGGATACGGTTATCTGGGTAGCGCGGGATATTACCGATCGCAAGCAAGCAGAAGCGGCTTTACTCAAACGTCAGCGCTATTCGGCGATCGTGGTGGAAGTACAGCGTCAATTACTGGCGGCGAGTGCAGGAAGTGACAACTACAACGCCATTCTCGAACCCTTGGGACGGGTCAGTGGTGCCAGCCGGGTCTATCTATTTGAGAATTCTCGCGATCGCGATGGAATTTTGTTGATGAGTCAAAAGGCGGAGTGGTGCAGCGAAGGAGTCATTCCGGAGTTAGATAATCCGGATTTGCAAAATTTGGCTTATCGAGATGCTTTTCCCCGTTGGGAGTCGGTTTTAGAACAAGGACATTATATTGAAGGAATTGTGGTGGAGTTTCCCCCAGAGGAACGAGATATCCTCGAACCCCAAGGGGTATTGGCGCTTCTTGTCTTACCTATCGTGGTCAATGGCGAATTTTTTGGCTTTATTGGCTTTGACAATTGCAATCGGGCCAAGAGATGGGACGCATCGGAGATTGATTTACTGCGGGCTGTGGCGGCGGCCATGGGGCTTTGGCAAGAGAGACGGCGGGCGGTGGAGGCTTTGAAACAGAAGGCAGAACGAGATAATTTATTAGGAGAAATTTCCCGTCAATTTATCGATGGGGATTTGGATGCGGCGATTAATTTTGCACTCGAGACGATCGCGCAAATGTTAGAAAGCGATCGCGCTTATATTCTCCGCTATCGCGAATCGGGAAAACGGCGGCGATTTTCCATGACTCACGAATGGTGTCGGGAAGGAATTGCACCGGCGATCACGGATTTGCAAAAAATTCCGGCGGAACAATTTCCTTGGTTTTTTGAGCAGTACAAGGCGGGAAATATTGTCCAGTTCACTCACATTGATGATCTTCCCGTGGAAGCGGTGGCGGAGCGGGCAGAAATGGTGCGAGAATCGATACGTTCGGGACTACAGATTCCTACTCATTATGGTGGGAAAATGGTGGGAACAATTGGCTTAGATACAGTGCGATCGCAGCAAGCCTGGAATGCCGAAGATGTGCGCTTTTTGCAGTTGGTGGGGGATGCGATCGCCAGTGCGCGGGTACGTCACGATGCGGAACAAGCACTACGCATTGAGCAAGAAAAGTCGGAACGGTTATTATTAAATATTTTACCGGCTCCCATTGCCGAACGCTTAAAACAGAATCAAGGTTCTCTGGCGGAACAGTTTAATGAGGTGTCGATTTTATTTGCCGATATTGTTGGTTTTACCCCTCTCTCAACTCGATTATCCCCGATTGAGTTGGTCAATTTGCTCAATCATATTTTTTCTGCCTTTGATGAGTTGGTCGATCGCCTGGGATTGGAGAAAATTAAGACTATTGGGGACGCTTATATGGTAGCGGGAGGCTTGCCAATACCCAGGACGGATCATGCTGAGGCGATCGCGGAAATGGCGCTGTTGATGCAAGAGGCAATTCGGGAGTTTGGGCAACAGCAAGCTAAAACTCTCCAGCCTGGGGATAAAATACAAATTCGCATTGGTATCAATAGTGGTGTAGTGGTTGCTGGGGTAATCGGCACGAAGAAATTTATTTATGATTTATGGGGAGATGCGGTGAATATCGCCTCTCGTATGGAGTCTTCGGGAGAACCCAATAGCATTCAAATTACCGAATCGACTTATGTGCGTATCAAAGATAAGTTTATTTGTGAACCCCGTGGCATTGTGAAAATTAAAGGGAAAGGAGAAATGATGACTTACTGGTTAAAAGGGAAATTACCTGTTCTCTGCTCTCATGACAGTTAGAGAAATAAAAATCTAGTCTACCACTAAACTGCCCACATAATCCGCTTCTGTATAGACGCGATCGATTTGTGCTTTAATCTCCTGCATATCTTGTTCGGAAACGATGCCATTACTGGTTGCTTTATAAAACTGTACGGTGACTCGGATGGGAAAATCAGTATCTCGCACGATCGCCAAATTGCCAATTTCTGTAAATGGTCCTTCTAGTTCGCCATGACCGATAACGGCAGCTTCTACATCACTAACCTGAGAAGATGAACCTCCTCGCGTTCCTCCTCCTAAAAATGAATTAGGGTTTTTCTGTTTGAGGGGAACTTGAATCAGCATGACCATATTTAAGCCATTTTGTCCGGCTGCATCTGCACTTTGACCAGTTGGGGCATTTCTACCTTGAAAGTCCCTGAGACGTTGACCTGTCAAACTAGCGCGATCGCCATTTTGATTAAAAAATAAGCGCTGTCCCCAAGTTGCCATATATTCCTCATCTTGAATAATATCGAAACTATCTTCGCCATTATCAATGATAGTAATACTGGTCCCTTCTCGGGTTGCCAAGAGGGTTAAGACGGCTGGATCGCCTTCATAGGATTGATAATTGAACAAAACGGGATTGAATGTTGCTAAACCTTCCTTGGGAATGGGTAGAAAACAGGCTTGGGCGGAAACTAGAACATGGGTATCGCGATCGGCGAGTAGAGAATTGCCTTCTCCCGTCCAAGACTCAGGCTGATGTAAATAGCGCCGTAAATTGCCTAAAACCTCTCGTAAGGATACCTTTTCTAGAGGCGATCGCCCTTTTTCATTGCCTGCGAGGAGAAAGAAGCGATCGAGGGGAATGTCAACAGACTTATCAGAGAAATTAGGGTAGCGAATGATGGGCATTAAATGAATTTTACGATTCTCCTGCACTTGAATGGTCATGTCGCTAATATTTGGACCGACAGCCGAATTTTTGTAACGTCCCGTATCTTCCCAAGTGAGACTGAGAATTTCTAGGCCAAATTGTTGCGCTAATGATTGCGATCGCTCATCATGAACCATTGCGATCGTTTGTCGAATGACTTCTTGATAGGCTGTATTCTCCGATCGCCCTGCTTGTTTCCTCCTGTCGGTGGCGATCGCGGGAAAAGACTCATTGGCATTCAACAAATTGGCATTCAACAAACCCGTTAATCCCAAGGATAAAACTAAGATCAAAAATAAAGAGGGTCGTCCCATGACAATAATTGGAGGAAGAAACGATCAGTGCAATACCTAAACTGAGCCTAACACAACGATCGCGAGATCGGTATAACCTGAACGCGATCGAAGTTCGCTATCAAGAAAATTGACTTAAAACCCCATACATTGCCCAAATTGTCATGCCATCAAGAGAATGACTCTTTTGAAATGTTCCAGTCGGGGACAAGATAGCAGGAGTGCGAAACTGTAGACCATTATTATAGATGAGTTTGACCAATATCTCTGCAATTTGTAGGGATTCTTCTTTTCTCCCCAGCAATAATAAAAGCGTTGCTAAAGCAAAGGTCATTCCCAGCTTAATTTCTTGAGAATTATCTCCCGTTTCTAAGTCCAATTTTCTCTCGCGAAATGGTAATAAATAAGTCTGAGAAAATTCTCTTAAGGTGGTTTCTGATAGGCTGCGATCGCCTAGACTGGGTAAATCTAAGAGTTGACGGTACAATTCCTCAAAGATTGCCTCGATCGCGATCGCCTCCCCGGTATTGTCTTCTTTTAAAATAGGGATTGCTTGCAACCAAGATTGATAGGTATCCCGGAGATTGACCAGATCTTCAGGATAATGGGGTGTTTGTAGATTAGGATTTGCAGCCGGGTTTTCTAGGAGGACATTGGCGATCGCGATCGCGGCTTTTAAACTCAGTCTCCAAAACTTTCCCTCTTCTTCCTTTCCCCTCTTCTTTGCGTAAGCGAGAGTAAAGGCGATCGCCGACCAACATTCCCAGAGAAACTCTGTATCCGTTGCCCCAGATAAAAGATAATTCCGATAAACTTGTATAATAAAAAGAGAAGATAATTGCCCATCAAGATGACGATTTGCATTCGTTTTCATCCAAGGATGTTCGCTTGAGGTGCCTAAATCTCGAGGTGTTTCTCCAGCAATTTTACGAATATTTTCTCCTTCTCCATCTTCAATGGGAATAGCTTTGGCAAAGGCTTCTAAAACCGTCTTTTCCAAGCGAGGAAAAAGCATTAAAGTTGCAAAAGAACCCGATAAACGCTGTCGCAAACTTTCATAATAGCGGCAATCTAAACTTTCCCATAAGGCAAATTGTCCCAGAGGATCGGTTTCCGTGGCTGCCGTCCATAACGTCCCTCCATCGGTTAGCAGATATAACTCATTAAATAGAGCCATTTTGAACCAGTCGGGAATATCTCTGCGATCGAGAGTGGGTTTTTGCCAGGTTTCGATCTTATCTTTCCAGACATCCCCATGTTTCAAAGCCGTCCGTACCATTGTCCAAGCATTTTTCCCCGTCCTGGCAAAGAAATCACTGTGACGGCGAAAATAAGTGATATCTGCACCAAATTCAATCACGGGAAAATCCCATGCTAGGATAAAGGGGATTTTGCGAGTTCTGCCTGGACGAATGGTAAAGCGAAAAGCCATCGCTGCGGCAATTTGTTCTCCTGGAGAGGCAGGGGTTTCATTTTGCATATCTGGTAAACTGCCATTCATCGCAAAATAATCCCAAACCTCTCCCCCATCCCCTTCTGGGTTCCAACGTGCGGTATAAAAGGCTTCGATCGCGGGATTAATGATACTGGCGATCGCCATTTGTCCTTCTCCAGACTGCAATTCATCGTAAAGACGTACCCGGTTAAATAAGCAACCCACCCGATGATGATCTTGGATCCACTGATTAAAATTCCCCGTACTTTCTCGCCATTTGGGTTGATATTCCGATGTAGGATGGCGATCGCCGCTTTGCCTATTTTTTTGCGTTTTATGGGCATTGGCAAACCAACCGACGAGGTTTTGCCAGGTTAACATAATACTCAGGGCGATCGGGCGATCGGTGGGGTTATGTACCGTCCAGTCAAAAAGTGCCACGGGATAGCTAGATTCTTGGTAACATCCTGCCCAAACGGGAGAAAATTGCTCACATAAGATTTCACTGTGAAAAACGCCTTCATATTTGAACCAACTGCGAGGATAAAGGGCATGATAAGTCCCCCCTCCCTCGGGATACCAAGCCCAGCGAGAGAGGCTGCCATCTTGAGGGGATTGGGTGGAAAGGGCGTAAACTTGGGGTTGTTCCCCTTCTCTTTCTTCGTAAATGCTAAATTGACAGGCTGGCAAACTGCGAAAAATATGTTCTCCCCCGTCGAGGTGCCAGAGATTAAAATCGCCGCGATGCGATCGTCCGATACATCCCGATCCTAAACCTCCGAGAGGCATTCCATGCCAGGCCCCATCATCATTTTGACTGGCTGTATAGGGACGATCCCAACCAAGGCCAATGGGTCGTTGCCAAGTACAAGAGGGAATTTGGGGACGAGGAATTTCAAATTTCATCGTTGAGGGTATAAGGGTCAGGCCATTTTAAATTGTAGATGAGATTTGGAAGTTCGTTGGAGAAGCGATCTCATTTTTTGAGACTCGATGCTTTGATCTTATCCTTATCGATTGGGTTAACGCGATCGCTACCTGTGAAAGATTGACTCGATAAGTTGCCGTTATAATCAAGTTGTTGCTATAATCAAATTGCTCACAAAATTTCTGGATTGCAAAATATATGGCCAATATACAAACTCAAATGCAGCAGTTTCACGAAGCGATTAAACTTAAGCGATTTGAGGAGAACAAAACCCTGCGCGAAAAGAGAGACATCGTTTTAGAGCGATTAAAGTCTGGTTTGAATAAACTTTTTGGCAGCGAAACCCCTCCTAGCTATGAATATTTCAATCAGGGTAGCTATGAAATGGGGACGGGGATTAAACCTCTAGATAGCGACTATGATATTGATGTAGGTCTCCATTTCAATATCTCCAAGGAAGACTATCCAGATCCGGTAGAGATTAAAAAATGGGTATATGATTCACTGGAAAACCACACCAAAAAAGTTGAGATTCGCCGCCCTTGTGTTACAGTCTTTTACCAAAAAGAAGGTGAACCGATTTATCACGTAGACCTCGCAATCTATGTCAATGGTAACAATGACACGATGTATCTTGCTAAGGGACACCGAGAATCTGCAAAAGAACATCAGATTTGGGAAGAAGCAGATCCTCACGGATTGAGCGATTTGATTAAGAATCGATTTGAAGATAGTGAAGATGCTAAACAGTTTCGTCGGACAATTCGCTATCTCAAACGTTGGAAGGATATCAAGTTTTCCAGTGATGGTCATGCAGCACCCATTGGAATTGGAATTACCGTAGCTGCCTATGAGTGGTTTATACTAAAGAGCAGTATTACTGATTCTTTCAGTTCTAAAAAAGAGTATGACGATCTAGAGGCATTAGGTTGTTTTGTTCGGGCAATGATTTGTCGCTTTCAGCCTAAATGTGTTGAAGGAACTTGGTACGATCGCCTAGCCGTTCAATTACCTGTTGTTCCCCACAGCGATCTATTTGAAAAAATGGGCGATTGCCAAATGACATCTTTCAAAGAAAAACTTGAGAAGCTGTCAGAAGCCATTCAGGAAGCACAAGAAAAAGTCGATCCTATTGAAGCCTGTAAACTGCTACAAGAACAATTCGGTGATGATTTTCCGATTCCGAGTCCTTCTTCTACCGGAAAAAAACGTTCTCCTGCTATCATTTCTTCAAGTTCTTCAGCCTAAATGCTGCTCTCAATTGCTCAAATTAACTTCTTTTTAGCAAGCCTCGCTCAAAAACAATATTTGCGCGAGGCTTATTCTCTTTCACCTCTTGGGAACTCCTTACTCCAAGATCGTAATGTTGTTGCTGCGATCGCCGGAAATATCACCATTGCAGAGAAAATAGTGCAGCTTTGTGTTGGTGTACGAGAAGATTTTCCGCGATCGCTCCCTCTCGTCTTTCTACAACCACCTGATGCGTTTGGATTCATCCCTCACGTTGAGGAAAGTGGATATATTTGCTATGCCCAAACGGAAGGATTATTGCTCAATTCTGCCGATCCTGTAGGAATTTTATACGATGCAATAGACAAAGCAATTGCAGTAATACAGTCTGGAATTGATGGTGAAAATCGTTGGGATTTCATGGATGAGTTACCGTGGTATTGGGAACGAGTCAACACAAAAACATTACCCGGATTCTTCTCAGTAGACAATATGCTGCGGAAAGTTTTTGTCTATAGCGATCGCGGTGGCGATCGATTTGTAGCTGATTCTATTCAAACGATCCAAGCCTACTTCAACGGTAAAAAACAAGGTTTAAATGCTCTAAATTGCCGAGGAGCGCTTTACATTCCTTTAGAGAAAAAGACCTTTATTCTGCCACCGACTTCTAAGCAGCTATGGAATTCTGCCACAATCAGCGAATTGATAAAAAATCTATCTCTACAAAATCGCCAGAAATACATCAGATTACTCAACAAGCGAAGGCAGTTTAAAGACTTTATCATTCTAGGATTACCGCGTCCGAGTGGAGGAAGAACATTAGCAGCATTGGATTCTACTACTATTAATCGATCGCCATCCAACCAGAGTGCCAAAATGTCGGGTTTACCCCAACCGATCTCCATTAAACGCTACGATCCGGGCTATCTACTCCCTCGTGGAGGTGGAAAATTAGACTTAGTAAACTTTAGAGTTCTTCTCATTGGTTGTGGTTCAATTGGTGGTTATGTTGCCCTTGGATTAGTACAAAGCGGTATTCGTCAATTGACTTTAGTTGATTCCGATCGCCTAACGCGAGAAAATACCTATCGACATTGTTTGGGGATGAGTGCAGAAGGAGAACCTAAAGTTACAGCATTGAAGAACGAATTAGAACGAAAATATCCCTATATATCGATCGCCTCATATCAAACTCTAATTGAAAAAGCAATTCGCCAAAATTCAGTTAATCTCGATGCCTTCGATCTGATAATTGTGGCGATCGGGGATGACACCGCTCAACTCTACTTAAATCAGCTTTTGCATAAAGAATGCCAGCACGCAATTGCTGTTTTTACTTGGGTTGAACCCTACGGTATTGGGGGTCATTCCTTATTAACTCGTCCGAAACAACTGGGATGTTTTCAATGCCTTTTCACAGATGCCTCCAATCCCGATACCCCTCTACACAATCGTGCTGCTTTTGCTGCTTACGGACATTTTGGTAAAGACGATCTCGGTTGTGGCAGTTCATATCATCCTTTCGGAGGATTGGATGCTCAAAAAACAGCAGAAAAAGCAGTAAGATTAGGATTAGATGCTTTATTGCAACAGGAAAAACAGAGTTCTATACTCTCTTGGAAAGGGAGAGCAGAAGCATTTACAGCCGCAGGATTACAGCTTTCCCCGCGTTACCAACAAACTGAAGAACAACTACGCGAAAAAAAGTATGAACACATCAAGTCTCACTGTCTTGTGTGTGGAGCTAAACAGGAATGAATACTCCTATCTGCCTCAAATCTGATGGTGGGAAGCTAGAAATTAGTTTGCCCGCACTCTCCCAAATGTTGAAATTCAGACAGAATCGCTGTTGGAAAAGCGAGGCTGGGGGTGTGTTAATGGGTCGATATATTCGAGAGAGTTTAGATGTTGTCATTGATGATGTTACGATTCCCATGCGTGGCGATCGCAGGAAACGCTTCAATTTTTTTCGCGATCGCGATCGCCATCAACGAGCCATCAATCAAGCATGGCAGGAGTCAGATGGAACAACCCATTATTTGGGGGAGTGGCATACCCATCCCGAGAAAGTTCCTATTCCTTCCCCCAGCGATCGAGCCAATTGGAATAGGCATCTACAACAGGATATTTTCAGTGGCGATACCCTCTTTTTTATCATTGTTGGTACAGAATCGATCGGGATTTGGGAAGGGCATCTAAAGAATCCAATTCATATTTTGATTGGTGAATTTAACTATAGCCATTTTAATACTCGTTAACAATAGATTTACCGACCATGACAAACACAACTGTTGATTTTGGAATTGTTACTGCTCTGAAAATTGAGCGGGATGCACTGCTAAAACGCCTAGATTCTTATAAAGAAATCAAAGACGAGAATGAACCCCTACCTTTTTATCTGGGGCAAATTGCGATTCCCGGTTCGACTGAATATTACACCATTGTTGTTTGTCTCTTGCTAGATATGGGCAATAATGAAGCGGCTGTTGCAACAACACGCTTAATCCAACGGTGGCAACCTGCTCATGTATTGATGGTAGGAATTGCTGGAGGAATTCGCGGCAAAGTAGAACTGGGAGATGTGGTTGTTGCCCGATATAGCTTTTATTACGAACCTGCAAAACTCACCTCCGATGGCGAACAGATGAGATCGGAACAGTTTCCTGTAGATCGCCTTTTATAACGAGAAACGGCTGTATTTGACTTTACGGATTTCGTTCAAAATGGAGTCTTTGAAAACCCAGAGGAAGCCGTTCAACAATTAACTAATCCTCAAAGTTCTTTATTGAATGCGATCGCTCGTTCCAATAAAGTGAACCTTGTTTTTCAGGGACTGGTACACATCCCCATCCAATTTTTAATGGGACATCTCGTCAGCAATCGAATTCCAGTACAATTGTTTGAACAGAATTCGACTGATGGTCATATTACTTGGGAATGGATCGATAAGGGGGAAAATTTTCCGGAGTTGGAAGTTTCTGGCATTCCCAATTATCATTCTTGGCCAAATAAAGATGTTATTCTGAGAGTCTCAGTCACCTTTCCAGTTCAACCCAAACAGACAATCACCGCGAATTTACCAGACGCAATTGAAATCGATTTGACAATTCCTCAGCCAGAATGGGGAATTGTACGAGGTGAGCGACAGGTGCGGGAATATGGCCGAATATTTCGCCGCATCTTAGATCGGATTTCTAACAATCTTTCACTCGGACGACGGATTCATCTTTTTTATGCAGGTCCTAATTCTCTAGGCTTCCATTTAGGACAACAAATTTCCGAAAATATTCATCCACCTGTTATTGTGTGGAATTATCATAAAGGCTATGATTGGGGAATCGATCTTGCTGCCGCGTATTCGGGGGAATTCAGTATTATCCGTCCATAAAATATTCAACTGACAAGATTCAAATCTTTCAACCGAACAACTTAAATATTGGATGATTTTAGCAATTTAACCTGAATATTCAGAATGGTGAATTTCTCTAACTTGCCAAATAGATACTGTAGATCGAGCGTAATAAACACAGAACCGAAGAAGCTGAGAATCCGCTATGAGTGAGAACAAACAAATTCTTGAAATTTTTCTCAAGGAATATGACAAGTTGAAGTTAGAACAAGCTCAACGAATCGGCTTCCGAGATAACCTCCTTTACGTAACATTAGGCTTATTTGGAACAATTGTTTCGTTTGTGGTTTCCAGTTCGTCAAATTATGATGCTTTGTTAATAGTTCCTTGGGTTTGCTTGATTTTGGGGTGGACTTATGTTGTAAATGACGAGAAAATTTCGGCGATCGGCAGATATATCCGCTACAATTTAGTTGACAAGATCAAGGAACATACAGGCTATGAAGATATAGAAACTCTCTTCGGTTGGGAAATTGCTCACCGTAGCGATCAACACCGAAAGCGCCGTAAGATTCAGCAACTAATTGTCGATGAAATTACGTTTGTCTGTTCAGGATTGATCGCCCTATGCGCTTTCTGGTTTTTAGCATCACAACCTCCTCTAGGTTTAACAATTTTATCTTGGATAGAACTTCTATTGTTAGTTGTGTTGGGAGTTGAAATCTTCATTTATGCCGATTTAGCGAAGGGACGTTAGGAGTTGAGATATATCGAGAAATTATAGTCAAATTCTTTCCCTCCTATCTATTCCTCTGGCGATCGCTTTTATTTTTATGCAGCGATCGCCAAATTATTTACAAAACTTCACAAAATAGGCAGAATTACAAATCTTGTAATTCTGCCTCAATAGAGCCTCAAATTCAAGAGGGCGTATAATACCTACCCCAGAAACCCAACGGTACAGGGCAAATGCTTGCGCCCTGAAATTATTGTTCCCAAAATAAATTTAAGCAAGCGATCGCCCGTAAAAAAGCTACCAGATTTTTGCCATAGACAGTTGAAAACCCGACAATTCAGGAGTCGCATTAACAATGTCTGGACTTTCAAGGATTTGCGGTTCTTGATTGGGTCGATAAATATGAACAGTTCGATTTTGGCGATCGATGAGCCAACCCAGAGAAACACCATTTTCTAAATATTCTTCCATCTTTGACTGCAACCCTTTCAGCGAATCGCTTTTCGATCGCAACTCAATCACGAAATCTGGGCAAATTGGCGCAAAAGACGCTTTGTCAGCATCAGATAATTGATTCCAGCGTTCTAGGCGAATCCATGATACATCCGGTGATTTAGTTGAGCCATTGGGCAAAGTAAAGCCCGCACTAGAGTCAAAGCCTAAACCTGTTCCGTCTTGCTCACTCCAAACCCATAGAGAAGCAGCCAAATTGAAGTTACGGTTGCCAGTATCCGAAAAAGCAGGGGGCATAACAATCACTTCTCCTGTGGCTGTTCGTTCAATGCGTAGGTTTCGGTTAACTTGGCAAAAAGCGTAAAACTCTTCGCGACTCATGGGGGCGATCGACGGGAGAGAGACAGTAAAAGGTGTTGTTTCGTTCTGAATTAATAAAGTTGTTGTCATTGCAGACTTACCTATCAGATGAGTAGCCGATTGCACGAAGATTGTTTGATCGCAAATCTTTTTTTTGATTATACCGAACCTATCAAAGCGCGATCGCGCCATTGCAAGTTCCCCTCGCCCTCATCGATTTGCCCCCTATAGTAAATTCGATCGCAAGCAATATTTCTATCCCGATCTGCCCAAAAACTATCAGATTTCTCAATACGATCTCCCGATCGCCGAACA
>NZ_JACSWA010000346.1 GCF_016888125.1 Spirulina sp. CCY15215 | reverse complement strand
ATAGTTGATAGTTGATAGTTGATAGTTGATAGTTGATAGTTGATAGTTGATAGTTGATAGTTGATAGTTGATAGTTGATAGTTGATAGTTGATAGTGATTAGTTGATAGTGATTAGTTGATAGTGATTAGTGATTAGTGAAATGAAACTCGAACAGGTTGTTCCTTGGGGACGTTCTTTAGACAATTATATCAATATGTTTCATTTAACGAGGGGTGATTTTAGAGCCTCTATCCTTGATTGTGCGGGGGGTCCGTCTAGTTTTAATACGGAAATGACTCAACAGCAATGTCAGGTGATTTCTTGCGATCCCATTTATCAATTTAGGGTTGAGGAAATTCGTCAGCGTATTGAAGAAACTTATCCCGTTATTATTGAAAAATTAGCACAAAATTTTGCTGAATTTGTTTGGCAAGAGATTGATTCTCCTAAGCGGTTGGGAGACTTGAGAATGGCAGCAATGGAACAGTTTTTGGCAGATTTAGAAAAGGGAATTGCTGAGAAACGCTACATTGTTGCAGAATTACCCGATCTTCCTTTTGGCGATCGCCAATTCGATCTGGCTTTATGCGGTCATTTTTTGTTTAGCTATTCTGAGCAATTTTCCTTAGAATTTCACCTTGATGCTATTCGGGAAATGTGTCGTATTGCCAAGGAAGTCCGCATTTTTCCTATTGTAGAGAACTTTACGGGGGTGCGATCGTGGCATCTCGATCCCCTGCAAGCAGAATTAACAGCACAAGGATATCAAATTCGCATTGAAGGAGTAAACTATGAATTTCAAAAAGGTGGTAATGAAATGATGCGAGTTTGTAGAATATAGTGATATCAAATGGCACTGAGCGCTAGAAATTTTGAGTCGTCGATTTTCGCGATCGCATCTAATCTATAATAGGCAATTGGGAAGAATGATTTCTGAGATAGGAGGATAAATGGAAATTAGAGAGGCTTTGGATACCGATCTCGATGATGTATTATTGGTAGAGCGTTTGGCGTTTGGTGGGGAAGCTGAAGCGGAACTTGTGAAAAACCTGATGCGCGATCGCAGTGCAAAACCGCTTTTATCCCTCCTTGCTTTGCAAAACGAGCAACCCGTGGGACATATTTTATTTACCAAAGCACATTTAACAACAGATGCAAATATCGCGATCGCCATTTTAGCCCCCCTTGCTGTCGTCCCAGATGCTCAAAAACAAGGCATTGGTGGTAAGCTCGTTCAAAGAGGATTAGAACTTTTGTCACAAGCAGGATTCGATTTGATATTTGTCCTCGGACACCCAGAATATTATCCTCGTTATGGATTTAAACCCGCAGGAAACCTCGGGTTTGAGGCAACTTATCCTATTCTGGAAAAAAATGCAGATGCTTGGATGGTACAAGAACTTCGTCCTGGTGCGATCGCCTCTTTTTCGGGTAAGGTTATCTGTTGTGATGGGTTAAATAAGCCGGAATATTGGCGATAATAATTAATATCAAGTAATGATCTGCTATGTCCTCCGATTCTTCATTTTTTATGCCAGACGAAGCCGATCGCCCCTGTTTGTGCAAACTAAGGAACAATTAGCTATCCCAGAGCAAAAAATAATGCACGAAGTTAGTTTAATGGAACAGACTCTAGAGATCGCGATCGCCTATGCACAAGAGCAAAATGCAACCCGAATTCATCATCTAAAAATGCAGATTGGGGAAATCTCTGGAGTTGTTCCCGATGCCCTCAATTTTGCCTTTGATGTGGTGACTCGAGGTACTATAGCAGAAGGGGCAACCCTCAAGATCGAAATGGTTTCTATTCTTTGTCATTGTCCTGATTGCGATCGCAATTTTCATCCCGTTGATACCTATATTTACGAATGTCCCGACTGCCAGCATTTAAGCGCTAAAATTGTATCGGGACGCGAAATCGAACTCTCATCCTTGGAGGTTTCCTAAACTATGTGCGGAATTTGTGGCTGTCAAAAGGAAAATACTGCCGTTCATTTACACACTCTCTCAAAGCAAGATATCTTAGTGAGTGAGGCTACCGATCGCCCTCACCGATCGCTGCAAATCGAGCGCTCGATTCTCGCTAAAAACGATCACTTGGCTCACGAAAATCACCATTATTTTGCCGATCGCCATCTCTACGTTATTAACATTCTTTCTAGTCCAGGATCGGGCAAAACGACTCTGATTACCAAGACGATCGAACAGTTACAAACTCGTGTCAGAGTAGGAGTAATTGTCGGGGATCTCGCTACGGATAATGATGCCCAACGGCTGCGAAATACGGGGGTTCCCGTCGTACAAATTACTACGGGTACATTATGCCATCTCGAAGCGTCTATGATTCGCCAAGCGGCTGATCAACTTCCCCTAGATGACCTCGATTTGCTCATTATTGAAAATGTGGGTAATTTGGTTTGTCCCGCAGCTTATCATCTGGGGGAAAATTTGCGGGTAGTGTTACTTTCTGTCACTGAGGGAGAAGATAAGCCCCTGAAATATCCCACGATGTTTAAATCTGCTGATATTGCGATCGCCAACAAAATGGATCTCGCTGCTGCGGTGGAATTCGATCGCGACACAGCTTTAAAGAATCTGCACCAACTCGCACCTCAAGCACAAGTATTTGAAGTTTCCGCTAAAACTGGCTTAGGTATGGCGCAATGGTGCGATCGCCTACTTGAGGGCTGTTTGGTCAAAAATCCTGTTTAACCATGCTACAGCACAAACGCCTGAGTTTAGAGGTCACAGGGACCGTCCAAGGGGTCGGATTTCGTCCTTTTGTCTATCGGTTGGCCAAGGAATTAAACCTTGTGGGGTGGGTACATAATTCCCCTCGAGGGGTCGCGATCGCCATAGAAGGGGATATCTCTCAATTAGAGCAGTTTCTCCAGCGTTTTGAGAGAGAATTACCCCCTTTAGCACAGGTGCGATCGCAGCAGGTACAATGGCAAGATGCCATCGGTTATACTGATTTCACCATTCAACCCAGTAGCGAAGGGGAAAAAACGGCTTCGATCTTGCCAGATATTGCGACTTGTCGAGATTGTTTAAAGGAGATTGGTGATCCTAGCGATCGCCGCTATCGTTACCCTTTCACCAACTGCACCCATTGCGGTCCCCGCTATAGTATTATCCTCGATCTGCCCTACGATCGCCCTCAAACGACAATGAAACAGTTTGCGATCTGTCCCGAATGTCAAAGGGAGTATGAGGATCCTGGCGATCGCCGTTTTCACGCTCAACCTAATGCTTGTCCCCGTTGCGGTCCCCAACTTCAATTTTGGGATCTTAACGGCAATTGTAAGGCTCGGGAGGAGGAAGCATTACAAGAAGCGATCGCAGGGATCAAAGCAGGAGAAATCGTTGCTGTGAAAGGCTTAGGGGGTTTTCATTTCATGGTGGATGCCTGCAACGAAACTGCCGTGCAAACCCTGCGTCAACGCAAGTATCGCCCCAGTAAGCCTTTCGCACTAATGTATCCCGATCTAGAGAGAATTTATCAAGATTGTGAGGTATCCCCAGAGGCAGAAAAACAATTGCGATCGCCTCAAGCACCCATTATTTTATTACCCCGTCGCAATGGCAGTCCTCTTCCCCTTAATATTGCGCCCAAAAACCCCAATATTGGCGCGATGTTGCCCTATACTCCCTTACATCATCTTCTCATGCAGGAGTTAGGTTTTCCCGTAGTCGCGACCAGTGGCAACCGTGCTAGAGAACCTATTTGCATTGATGAATCCGCAGCCATTCTAGCATTAAAGGGCATTGCCGATAGCTTTTTAGTGCATAATCGCCCAATCCTGCGTCCTGTAGATGATTCGGTAATGGCTTTGTTGGGTAATACTCCCCTCTGGTTGCGGCGATCGCGAGGTTATGCTCCTTTACCTTTGATGATACCAGAAGGCGATCCAACCCGGAAAATATTGGCTGTGGGTGGTCACTTAAAAAACACGATCGCCTTATATTGCGATCGGCAAATTTTCTTAAGTCAACATATTGGAGATATAACAAATATAGAATCTTTAGTAGCATTTAAAGATACAATTAAAAGTCTCAGTAAAATGTATGATTTTCAGCCAGATTTAGTAGTTTGCGATGCCCATCCTGACTATCCATCGAGTCAGTTTGCCCACAGTTTGGCTCTCCCCATTTTACCAGTACAGCACCATTATGCCCATATTTTAGCGGTAATGGCAGACCATCAATTGAATGCTCCAGTTTTGGGATTAGCTTGGGATGGTACCGGCTATGGTTTAGATGGTACGATCTGGGGAGGAGAATTCATTTTAGTTACTCCCGATGGCTGGCAAAGAGTTGCTCATTTAAAACAGTTTCGTTTACCTGGAGGAGAACAAGCCGTAAAACAGCCTTGGCGAATTGCATTAGGATTACTTGGGGATACCTGCGGGGAAACTGCCTGGAATTTACGAGATTTACCCCCCTTTCAGGGTCATTCTTCAGCTAAATTGAAACAGTTTAAAACTATTCTCGATCGCCAGATTAATACTCCTTTAACTTCAAGTATGGGGCGACTTTTTGATGCGATCGCCTCTCTCTTAGGATTATGTCAAAACGCAACTTATGAAGGGGAAGCAGCCATGAGCCTAGAATTTGCAGTTACACCAACAGATCCAGCCGATTATTATCCATTTAACCTGCTTCCGACTCCCAAGGCAAAATCTTCCTTAAATTTACCCTTACAAATCGATTATGGTCCTATAATTCTGACAATTCTCCAGGAAATGCAAAGAAAAGTTTCGTTAGGTACAATTGCAGCTAAATTTCATCATACTTTGGTGGAAATAGCAATAAAAATTTTACAATCTCTAACTCAAGAGGGAGTGATTTCTCGGCAAAATATAGTTCTCTCGGGAGGATGCTTTCAAAATTGCTATTTACTTGCTCAAATGCGCGATCGCCTGCAAAAACTTGGCTACAAAGTCTATTCGGCACAATCTATCCCCCCCAATGATGGCGGTTTATCCGTTGGGCAAATTTTTGCGGCTTTAAGATATCAGTCTAAATCAAGTATTATTCCAAATATTGTTTCAAGGGCTTCTAAAAAATGTGTTTAGCTATTCCAGGGAAAATTATCAGTATTACAGGAGAAGACCCTCTGACAATAACTGCAAAAGTAAGTTTTGGAGGAATTCTTAAAAATATCAGTTTGGCTTATGTTCCTGAAGCTAAAATTGATGACTATGTAGTGGTTCATGTGGGCTTTGCTTTGAGTATTATCGATGCAGAATCCGCTCGAGAAACATTAGAGGATTTAGAGGCGATCGCGGCACTCAATAACCAATAAATAAATAATACTATGAAATATATTGATGAATTTCGAGATGCAGAATTGGCGCAAAAATATACTCAGGCGATCGCCAAATTAGTGACTCGTCCTTGGAATATTATGGAGATTTGTGGCGGCCAAACTCATTCTATTGTTAAATATGGTTTAGATACTTTATTGCCTGATACCGTTACCTTAATTCACGGTCCCGGTTGTCCTGTCTGCGTTACTCCCACAGAAGCGATCGATCTTGCTATAGCGATCGCCTCTTTACCGAATACGATTTTATGTTCTTTTGGAGATATGTTACGAGTTCCCGGAACTGAAAAGAACTTACTGAGTGTGAAAGCAACTGGGAGCGATGTTCGCATTCTTTATTCTCCCTTAGATGCTCTCACGATTGCCAGGGAAAACCGCGATCGCGAAGTCGTCTTTTTTGGGGTAGGCTTTGAAACCACTGCACCCGCAACAGCCATGACGGTTTATCAAGCCGCAGCACAAAATCTAGCCAATTTTTCTTTATTGGTTTCCCATGTATTAGTTCCTCCTGCAATGGAAGCTCTTTTATCTGCCCCTAACTGTCAAGTGCAGGGATTCTTATTAGCAGGTCACGTTTGTACGGTTATGGGTTATGGCGAATACGAGGCGATCGCCAAAAAATATCAGATTCCCCTTGTAGTGACAGGATTTGAGCCAGTGGATATCCTCCAAGGAATCTATTTCTGTTTAAAACAACTGGAAACAGGCCAGGCGCTGGTAGAAAATCAATACAAACGCTCTGTCCAGAAACAGGGCAATTTAAGCGCCCAAAAACTCATGCAGGAAGTATTTGAACCCGTCCCTAGAGAATGGCGCGGTATTGGCGAAATTCCCGCCAGTGGGCTAGGATTACGAGGGCAATACCAACAGTATGATGCTCGGGTTCGTTTTTCCTCACAACTCCAGCAATTCCACTGCGATCGCCCTAAAACTCCTCAAGTCTGCATCAGTGGAGAGGTTTTGCGGGGACTCAAAAAGCCCCATGATTGCCCAGCATTTGGCACAGACTGCACCCCAGAAAACCCTTTGGGTGCGCCGATGGTATCCTCAGAAGGTGCCTGTGCTGCCTACTATCTTTATCGAGAAACAAAAATGTCCCCCGAAATACTAACAAATGCGCGGTAACTGTTGTCCGCTAAGGAGTTCAACGATGCGAGTTGAGCCAATTTGGTTTCGCATTGTCACTAAGCCCCCATTATTGGCAGTGATACGGCCTATAATTGCCGCGCGATCGCACAAGTCCGGATAACGATGTAGAATAGCTAAGGCTTTCTCAGCCTCAGACTCAGGTAAAATAGCAACAAATCGCCCTTCATTAGCAACATAAAGAGGATCGAAACCCAGCAATTCACAAGCACCTTTTACATCTTCACGGAGAGGAATTTGAGTCTGATCGAGATGAATTCCTAACTGTGAGGCGATCGCCAATTCATTCAGCGCACTAGCTAAACCTCCCCGAGTCAAATCCCGCAAACAATGAAGGTTTAAACCTGCGGCCAACAACTCAGCAATTATCTCATGCAAAGGCGCACAATCACTCTCAATTGTTGTTTCAAATTCTAAACCCTCACGAGTAGCCATAATCGCGATTCCATGTCGTCCTAAATCTCCACTGGCGATCGCCACATCTCCAGGTTGAATTGCCCTCGGGTGAATGAGGCGATCGTGTTCCACAATACCGATCCCCGTAGTATTAATAAAAATACCATCTCCTTTACCTTTCTCAACTACTTTCGTATCCCCCGTAACAATAGAAACTCCGGCTTCTTGGGCAGCTTGTTGCATTGACTGTACAATTTGCCAGAGAGTTGTCATAGATAGCCCTTCTTCGAGAATAAAACCCACACTAAGATAGAGAGGTTTTGCACCAGCCATCGCCAAATCATTGACAGTACCATTAATCGCTAAAGTGCCAATATCTCCCCCTGGAAAAATGAGCGGCTGTACAACATAAGAATCCGTTGTAAAAGCAATGCGATCGCGGTTTAATGATAATATTGCCGCGTCATGTTGGGGTTTATTTTCCGTACCAAAAGCCGGCAAAAATACTTGCTCAATGAGTTGGTGCATCAGCTTCCCACCCCCTCCATGAGCAAGTAAAATATGGGGATAGTTTTGAATTGGAAGAGGACAGGTGAGGTTGAATTCAGAAGTCATAAATAATTTAGGTGTAACTAACCAAGATTTGTTAAAATTTTGTTTAAGCGTGACTCTATTTGAGATTCTTCTCTCCCTTCTGCGATCGCCCCATCAAACCGCAATAAAACATTAAGCCACCTAAATTCGCACGGTATAGGCACCGCGACTAAAACCAAATAAATAAATCTCGTCTCCTGGATCGTAATTAAAACAGAGGAAGCGATAGGCATCTTGAACATTTTTACTCAGTCCAACAGCAAAAGAGCCTCCAAAAAAGGAATCGACTTTATTCTCGATCCCCAGTCCCTCATCATAGTACAGGATTTGCGGAATTTCCTGACTGTCCTGGGTTTTAATCCCTTGGGCAATTTTAACCACATTTGTTGGGTAAGCACTCTCTAAGGTTTGCCAAGTTCCATCACAACAAACAATTAAACGTTTCTGCATTAAATCTCTCCTTTAACTTAAACAACAAACAATATATTTGATTTGAGTGAGATAATTTAATTAATCTCAACAATAACTGGAGCATGATCGCTGGGTTTTTCGAGTTTTCGCGGTTCGATATCAATGCTGCAACTCGTAGCGCGATCGCCTAGTCCAGAAGTGAGATAATGATGGTCGATGCGCCAGCCGCGATTATTAGGAAAACCGCCGCGACGGTAATCCCACCAGCTATAATGCCCTGTCTCTCCTGTAAACTGGCGGAAAATATCCGTTAATCCTACAACACTTAACACTTCTTGTAGGGCTTGACGTTCCGCAGGAGAAGCCATAATATGCTTGTGTTTGCCCTTGGGATTGTAAATGTCGCGGTCTTCTAAAGCAATATTAAAATCACCGCAGACGCAAAGTTCCCCTTTTTCTCGCAATCTTTGTAAATATTCTCGTAATACTTGCAACCAGCGCAATTTATAATCATATTTATCGCTATCTAATTCCGAACCGTTGGGAACATAAAGATTAACAATTCTGACATCATCGAAAACTCCAGAAATTACTCGTTTTTGTTTCTCAAACTCTCCCGCGATCTCTGTCCCTACTGTTTCTGTAAAGCCCATTTTCACATCTTGTAATGGTTTTTTACTGAAAAGAGCCACACCGTTATAAGCCTTCTGTCCCGATATATAGAGATGATAGCCGAGAGATTCAAAGGGTTCGCGAGGAAAGTCTGCATCGATAACCTTTGTCTCCTGCAAACAGAGAACATCAACAGGATTAGCTTGTAACCAATTTTGGACGATAGTTTGACGAGTGCGAATTGAGTTAACATTCCAAGTTGCAATTTTCATTTGATTAATGTCAATACCATAAATCTTTATAGCATATAGTTGTATATCAAGAGATTACACCATTTAACGAAGTATATTAACCTGAGTTCGGAATAAGCGAAAATCCGCATTCTCTCGTTGGCTGTAACTCCTATTCTTTTGTCAAACAAGCTAAAAAAATGCAATTGTATAGAGCAATGAGGGCTGATGAGTCACTTGAAAAACCTAAAATTGGAAATACAGCCAGAGAATTAGGTGTCAGAATAACGGGAGAATATGTTGATATTGAACTAATAAAATGACATTATCAGATTATCAATATGCCCTAAGTCAAACACAAAACTATTGGGAATCAAAGGAGAATAAGTCATGAATAAAATAAATAAAAACATTGAAAAAGCATTAACAAGAAGCAAACCCATAAAGGAGCTAATTAGTATCGCAGAAGAAGAATATTTTCTCGGAAAAGACAAGTCAGAAATTCTTGAAAAGTTTGATGAGTTCTGCGATTCCTTGAAAGATGAAAACCAAATAGATATTATTTTACAATCTATGGATATTATTGATGGATGGTGTAAGCCAGATAGAGATATATGTATTAATAATAAATCTGAGATTTCAGTCAAAGACTACCTTTCTGCATTAAATAACATAAAGGACTATATTGATAATAAAAAAAGAAAGATGTTGCAAATTCATTATCAACATAAGAGTTTAAGTCGTTCGGAGTTAGCGAGACGTGCAGGCATATCAAATCCACGGCTTATTAATATTGAATATGGCAAACTTGGTCATCTTCTATGCAAAGAACTTCATTTTCCTTCAAAAATTGAAAAAAAACAAGGTACTCCGATATGGAGAAGTATTTTTACAAAAATGCAGGACGATGGTTTACGGTTAGATAATAAATTCGATAGTGCAATAAAACAATTAGACTGGATAATAAATGTCTAGCCAAGCGCTCAAACAGCCCAACGTAAAAAAATTGATGAGAATTGGGAGGCGATCGCATTCCCTTCTAAAAACATTCTTAGCACCGCGATCGGGACAAGCAAGAAAACTCCCAGACTATCAGCCCAACTCATTATTAGTCAGCTATACACATATAAAGAAGGAAACACAATGAATAGAACTCCAGTATCATCATCGAACATTGGATCAGTTGGATATGACTTAAGTACCCAAATATTAGAAGTTGAGTTTCTTCATGGTGGTATTTATCAATATTCCAGGGTTCCTTCATCAATTTATGCTAACTTAATGGCAGCTAACTCGCATGGATCATATTTCGACCAACACGTTAAGAAAGCTAGTTACTCTTACCGCAAAGTTGGCTGAATACCCTCAAGGCTTCAACGCTTTGCGTACAAGCGGGGAGTCCTGCGCTTTTTTTTTGTTGAAAAAAACTCTACCCTCAGAGTAAAAAGGAGAAAGGTTAAAGGTTTTGTTCTTCCCTCTTTCCTCTTCTTCTCATGCCCTCGAATTTATTTCAGCAAGCGAAACAAGGGAATCCGCAAGCGATCGCGCTTCTCCTCAACGAGAAACTCAATCCTAAAGGCATGGACAGTCGTATCGATCGCCGCGATCGCGCCTTGCGAATTTTTCTGGAAGGGGCGCAACTCTACCAACAACACAAACTCTTTAACTGGGTTCGCAAACAAATGTTGGCTCTCAAACCGGGAGGAATAGATCTTGTCACCATTCGCGGACTGGCGACGGGGAAACATAAAATTTTGTGGACCCAAGGATTTCAATTTCAGGCACTCTCCGCTAAAGATGCGGCGCGATTGCCCAATTCAGCCTCTTCTCGCCAACAGAGTCTCCCCATTAGCAAAATTTTAGTCGTATCTGCTCGTCCTCACACGACAAAACCCACAGAATTAGAGCAAGAAACCACCAGAATTAAACAGGTGGTACAGAAAACCCCCCAAGGGAAAGAAATTAGCGTTGAAAAACTACCCGCCATCTTTTATGAAGATTTAACCCTGGCCATCGCCCAAAAACAACCTCATTTAATTCATTTTTGCGGCGCAGATGCCCTAGAAGGCTTGATTTTTGCCAGCGAAACCCAAGATGCTTGCCTACTCGATCCGGGGCAACTCACAAAACTCTTTCAAGAATTTGGGCGATCGCTGAAATGTGTCATCCTTGATCGCTGTTTATCGGTCCTGCAAGCTGATGCAATTTCCGACTGCATTACAGCTACCATCGCCATTGATGCGGATATGGGAAGGGAAGGGGCAAATTTATTTACTACGGAGTTTTATCGCTGGATCGGCTATGGCGAGGGGGTTAACGAAGCCTTTGAAATGGGGTGTTTGGCACTGCAAGCGGAACGGGTGAAAATCCGAGGCAATCTCCCGCAGCCGTTAGTTCCCCAGTTAATTGTCAAAAATCAATCTATCCCAGAATCGGACTCCCTCCCTTCAGGAGAATCTTCTCCCCTCGCAGCAGCTATTTCTCATCTCGAACAAGAAATTTCTCGGGATGCGATCAAACTCCGCAAACAACGCCAAAGCATTATTCAATCTACCAATATTGAGGAAAATATTCAATGGTTGGAGGAACTGCGGCGAGTGTATTGCCTTGCTTTGGGTTCCATTGCCAGTAATATCGGAACGTGGCTTGAAGCCGAACGCACGACGATTTATTTTGTTAACGAGGATCGCGATCGCCTTTGGTCAATTTTTGCTCAAGACAGGGAACAGGGAACAGGGAACAGGCAACAGCCCAACAATCCTCTGGAAATTTCGGTTCCCGTGGGTCGAGGAATTTCTGGACGAGTGGCGGAGATAGGGCGATCGCTGAATATTCCCTATCCGGCAAGAGTACACGAAAATTCCGAAGAAATCAGAAAACAAGAACGCAGGACTGGCTTTAAAACCCATACCCTATTGACCATTCCTTTAAAAAATGAAGAGGATGAAGTTTTTGCGGTGATTCAATTTATTAATAAACTTCGCAAAGGCGATCGCGTCCCCCCTCTCAATCCCCAAGAAAATGATGCCGAACAATACAGCAGTCTTGGTTTTACCCCAGAAGACGAGAAAAAATTTTTACAACTGGTTTCCTCTTCAACGATTCTGAGAATGTTAGAAGGCATTCAAATCTACTATAACCTCACCCAACATCTCAAAGGTAGCGTTAAATCCACCAAAGCGGCTCAAGCCCTGAGCCAAAGTAGCGAAGAGTTTAGCGAAGCCCTGCAACAGATTATGAATGCAGCAAAAGAATTATTAAATGCCGATCGCGCCACCCTGTGGATCTTGGATTTTACCAAGCAACAACTGTGGACAGAAATTCCGGCGGAAGATGGAGGGGTGAAGGAAACCTATCTCAAAGTCGGTCAGGGGTTTGCAGGTCAGGTGGCCAAACAGGCACAAAATGGAAATTATCGACCGTTGAATATTCTCTTTGACGTTTACGAACAAGCGGGGTCTGCAACAGCGAAACAGTTCGATCTTGGAAATGACTATCGCACTTGTAGTTTACTCTGTATGCCCGTTTTGGGGTATGACGAATCTTCTCCTCAGCGCAAAAAACTGATTGGTGTCACTCAAATGGTCAATAAGACGCGAGAAGGTTTTTCCAAGCCCACACCAAGCTATACAGACGAAGCCCCGGAATGTTTTGAGATTAGCTTTGGCAAAGATGACGAAAGACGCATGGAAGCCTTTAATACTCAAGCGGCCATGGTGTTACAAAATGCCAGACAATTTTCCGAACTGGAGAATTACGAAATTCTCTATTCCAGTTTAAAAAATATGTCAGAAGTTGCTCGTATTGCCCTCGGTGCAAAAACAGCGCGGGTTTATTTATTCGATACAAATGTGAATAAACTCTGGACAATTTTACCAGAAAGGAAAGAACACGCCACCCACTTTCGTCGCATTGAATATTCCCTCGAAGATGATAACGCGATCGCCTTAGTCGCACGCTGGCAGAAAAGTAAATACGTTCATATTCCCAGTACGATCCCAACAGCAGAATACGATCGTTCTTCTGTTTTTTTCCCCGTCAGCGATCGCCGAGGAAAATTAGTCGCCGTGATCGAAGCATCCCGGAAATTAATGAAAACGGTATCCTTCCCGAGTAAGAATCCTCCCCACACCTCTCCCACTCCCCCCAAAAGAAAGGTCAACCGCTCAAAAGCGGATTATAAAGGGTTTGTTCATGCCGATATCGACAACTTTTATCGCACCTCGGACTCATTTTTTCATTTTTTCCAGGGCTGTCTTTCCTTCTGTCAAATGTTCCAAGTCCAGCAGGATGCCTCCGCCTTAATGCAGGCACAGCATTGGGTCTTAAACAGTAGTCGAGAAAACAGCGCCGAAGAAGTCATGAAAGCCGCCCGAGAATTAGTTAATGCCGATCGCTGTACTTTATGGCGCTTCGATCGCGATGATGAAACCTTAATTAGCGAGGGCTATGTGGGCAATGAAGGCTTGCAACTCTTCAGTATCCCCCCCCTACCTATCGGTGCCGGCTATGCGGGTTTAGCCGCCGAATACGCCTTAAATCCTCGTAATAACCCCGAATATAATTCCCAAATTCTCAAAGTGGATTTCGACCTCTATAACGATACGGCACGTTCGGCCATGGCCATGCAATCCGATAAAGAAACCCACTATCGAACCTGTAGTTTGCTCTGTATGCCCATTTTCAATCAAGAAAACGATTTAATGGGAATTTTGCAACTGGTGAATAAGAAAAAACCGGGTTATCCGTCGGAATACCATCGCCCAGAAGATTATCAAGATATTCCCGAAGGATTTCGCACCAGTTTTAGCGATCGCGATATGCGTCAGCTAGAAGAGTTCAACCGTATTGTGGGAACTCTAATTTTTGAAGAGATCATGTTTGACGAGATTCGCAAGAAAGCTGAAAAGGATGATAGAGAAGGGTTTTAGGGAAGTAGGGAGTAGGGAAGTAGGGAGTAGGGGGTAGGGAGTAGGGAACAGAAAACCCCAAAAAAGGAACAAAGGAAGAACAGGAAGAGGGGAAAATTAGCCAATTCTCTATTACCGATGACCATTATGGGAAATGGATCTTCGATCCCCAAAATCTGCACGCGGAAATGTACCCTATTAGAATCATCAAAGAGACTAGGAGATGAGGAGAATACACAGTGAAAGTTGTCCAAGAGTATATGCAAGCCCTTTACAAAAGCGGGCTTTATCCAGACAAATTCATCTGCCATTACAAGCAGGGCAATTTCGTTGACGTTGAAGACCCGGCCACAGGGAAGCGCCATAAGCTCCTCACCTTCTGCACGAATGATGTTTTGGGTTTGGTTCAATCAGAGGAAGTCAAACAAGCAGCCGTTGATGCGATATGGCAATATGGTACTTCTAACAGTTCTTGTTCGGTGTTGAGCGGTCGCATTGACATTCATCGCCAACTCGAAGAGGAAATCTCGGCTTTTAAGCATCTTCCCCATACCCAGCTATTTCTCAATGCTTGGATGGCGATGCAAGCCTTAATGGATGGATTCTGTCATTTGGCGATTACCGTACCGGGCTTTCGCAATACGCGAGAAACGTTAATTTTAACCGATATTCTTAATCACGGTTGTATTGTTTCTGCCATTGCCAATGCTGATAATCGGTCGGGGAAAATGTTCAGTCAAAGTCCCGAGGTTCGAGTTAAAGCCTATCGTCACTGCGATCTCAATGACTTAGAGCGTAAATTGCGTCGTTATGCCCGTGCTGGCGATCGCATTATGCTTGTTTCTGATGCCGTTTTCTCGATGGATGGGGATATTGCCCCTTTACCTGGAATGTTGGATATTTTGGAAAACTATCCCGGTAGTGTCATCGTTATGGATGAGGCTCATGCTAGTGGTGCGATCGGCAAGACAGGACGGGGAATTTACGAGCATTTCGGCATTACCCCTCAATCGGTTCTCGATCGAGGCGTGATACCTATTATCATGACGACTTTCTCGAAGTTTGCTGCGTCGGCTGGAGCCGCCATTAGCAGTCATTCTCGGGAGTTAATCGACCTGTTGGATGCTTCCCCCACTTCCATCGGTACTATTTCTCTGCCTCCTCCGGTTACTGCTGCTGCGTTGGCCAGTATTCGTCAAGTCAAACAAAATCCTCTACTTGTTCAGACGTTACAGGCGAATACGCGCTATCTGCGATCGTGCTTGTACGAGGCTGGATTTAATCCGATCGGAGAAACCAATGTGATTCCGGTTATTTTACCCCCAGAACTTAGCCCGAAGCCCTTTGCCAACCATTTAATGGATGAATATGGGATTTGGGTTTCTCCTATATGGTTTATTGCTAAACCTCGTCTGCGAATTACGGCAAATGCCCTCCATACGCGGGAGGACATGGATCGGTTGGTGGAGGCAATGGTCGCCACGCGAGAGGCGGTTTATGCTTCCACGGACAAGGTAAGCTAAAACACAAGTTAATGCGCTAACTCATGAAGTTAGCGCAATTTTTCTGCCTTTGTTGTTGATTATTTACTGTTCGTTATTGTTCAATCAATGCCCGATTTAATTTTTCCGGTTTTACGTGCCGTTACTCGACGTGCCAAAACTAATTTTATCCGCAAAACTCGCGCCCTTGAAGCTGTACAAGAACAGTTTTTATTGGAGATGCTGCGATCGCATCAAGATACGGAATTGGGGCAAAAGTTTGGCATTGGCAACATTACTACAGTGGGGCAGTTCCGCGATCGTGTTCCCATTCTTCCTTATAGTAGTTACGATCCTTATACGGAGCGCATTGCTAAGGGAGAACAAAATATTCTCAATCCCGATCCGGTGGTTTACGTTAGTTTGACAAGTGGTTCCACGGGGAAACAAAAACAAATTCCCGTGACGCGACGCTATCAAAAGAATTTGGGCAAACCGAATTTAGCGGCTTTTGGTTTTGCGATCGCGGCTTTAGAAGCGCGTAGCAAACAACAAGATCCCCCCAGAAAATTTAGGTTTGGCAAGCTATTAACAACCAATGGAATTAATGTTCAAGGAGTCACCAGTGGTGGTATTGATTACGGTCCCGTAACGGTGGGAAGTATTCGCAGCAGTCATTTACTCTATCGTCCTTTGTTAGCAATGCCCTACGATACATTAAGCATTGCTGATAGTTTATCGCGCCATTATGTTTGTTTATTATTTGCTTTAAAAAATCCGTCTGTAGGAGGAGTTGGGACAAATTTTCCCATGTTAGTTTTGCGGACTTGTGGTTATTTAGAAAAATATGCTTCAGATTTAATTGGCGATTTGCGATCGGGGGCGATCGCCTCTTGGGTCAAAATTGAACCGAAATTACGCTATCAATTAGAGCAAAAATTAGGCGCTAATCCTCAGCGTGCAACTCAATTAGAGAATATTTTAAATACAGAGGGAAGACTCACCCCTAAATTAGCTTGGCCGGACTTATCTTTCATTGTTACAGCAATGGGAGGAACTTCCGATTTTTATTTTGAACGTTTTCCTGATTATTTCGGAGATACCCCCATTTTTGGCGGCGTTTATGGCAGTGCAGAAGGAACATTTGGAGTCTCTTACGATCTGAACCAAGCGGGAACTATTTTATCGATCGATACTGGTTTTTACGAGTTTATCCCCGAGGAAGATTGGGATCAGGAAAATCCAAAAACACTTTTACCCAGTGAAGTTGAAATTGGTCAAAGTTATCGAATGTTGGTAACGAGTTATAGTGGCATTTACCGTTACGATATTGGCGATATTGTGGAGATTTTGGGATTCTACGAACAAACTCCCATAATCGTCTTTCGCCATCGACGCGGGGGCTTATTATCAGCAACAACGGAAAAAACAACGGAATTTCATGCAACCCAAGTCATGCAAGCATTAAGTCAAGAATTTAACTTAGATTTAGATGATTTTTGTATTACTTTGTCTGATAATGAATTTCCTTCTCGCTATTTAGTCAATATAGAACTAGCTGACGGACAAACCTTGGACGATCCGCAAAAATTTCTGCATCGTTTTGAGTATTGGTTAGGAGAATTTAATAATCCTTATACAACCGTGCGATCGTCTGAAGTTCCTCCCCCTCGACTACAAATTTTAGCCCCTGGAAGTTTCGCGATCGTGCGTCAGCGACAACTCGATAAGGGAATGTCTGATGCTCATCTCAAGTTTCCTCATATTAGCGAAGATCGCGGTTTTCTTCAAGGCTTAAATGTTGTGCAAAAAATCGAACTTTAGATGAAAATATTATGAAGTTTGTTATAATTGGTAGGGGTTTGGTCTCCAAACCCTCAATTCAATAATATTTCGCCCCCTGGCCTCCAAATCTGAGGGACAGGAAGTCATAAAATGAGTTATCTTTGTCTTGAAGATTTTGATATAAAACAAACTGAAAAAAAGCAATTTAGAGTAGTTATAAGGGTTGTAAATGATTTCTCATCTGAGAGAAAAACAATTCTAGATATAGAGCAATCTTTTCCTTTTTATATTGCTTTTTTTATATTGCCTCTTGTCGTTTTACCTCTTGTCGGAATACTTATTATTTTTTCAATTATTTGGTTAACAGGAATTTCATTATTAAACTTTATTGAAAATTCTCTAAAAAACATTCTTTTCTTCAACTCGGAAAAAGTTACAACTTGGCAAATTCAATTCAACAATCTTATTAAGACTATTTCCTCTTATTTGGATTTGCCTAATGATTGGGATGGATATGATGGAGTAGTACCGACATCACAAACCATTCAGGATTGTATTTTTTTGATTAAGCGATTACCCAAATCGATCGATATACCAAAACCAATGCTGGGAGGTAGTGGCACCGTTGGTTTATATTGGGAAAAAGACGGTCTTTATGCGGAAATTTGTTTTGAAGGAGATGGAACATTTTGGTATTATGGGACTGATAACGATAATGAGATAGGAGTAGATTCTATTGAACTTCTCCAAGATACTCAATTTCCGATAGAACTGCACAATCTACTGAAAAAAATTTGATTATTTATGAATTGCTCGGATATTCTTAAAGCACAACAAAAATGCAAGTTTGTACAAAATTACGATCCTCAATGTACCTGTGAAACTATCTCAGTCAGTAATGATTCTCCCAAAATTGTAGAAGATGAGGAAAGATTAATCAGACAAATTTATTCACCCATTCATATTGATGAAGAAACGGGAAACATTAAACCACTCGCTTTTAATGATGTCAAAGATAAAGGAATGTCAGTCAACCGTAAGACGTATTGTTCTAAAGAGGAATTATTGAGAAAAATTCAGTCTAAGTTGAATTTAGATAAGAAGCGAGGAAAAGACAGAACATTTTTTGGAGCTATTCAGGCAATTTGTCACGACATACGATCGATAAAAACTGATGACGATCGCAGAGCTTTTTGTGTTTATGATACGGCAAACAAAAATAATGTTTCTCATGCGGATATCTGTCAAGCATTCTCCGGACGAGTACAAGAAAGTAAAGTTCGTGCAAAATTAAGGAAGATATTTTCCAAGACTCCAGTTGGTTTAGATGATTTATTTGAGAATTAAGTCTTGTTGATTTTAATCCCTCTTTGACTCATTCTAGCCAGGCGATCGCCAATCCTCGTATTTTTCACTAAAAGGAAAGCCGCGATCGCCTTTACTTCTCTTTATGTTTTTTGTTCCATAACTTTTGTGAGGTTTTCAACCGCTTGAGTTAAATTTTCTTGTGCCACAATTGATGGATCGGGAGTGGGTTCCGGTGCCGCGATCGCCTCTTCTCGAGTCAAGCGTTTTTTTGCCCCTTCAAAACTACGAACTATCAGAAACATACAAAAAGCAATGACCAAAAAGTTCAAAATAGCTGCTAAAAACAAACCATATTGAATACCACCAGACGCTAAATTCTCCAGCTTATCAACTTGAGCCGCTTGCATGGCTGGGTTTAAAATAAGCGGAGTAATGATATTCTCGACGAATGAAGTAACGATCTTACCAAATGCGCCTCCAATAATGACCGCAACAGCCAGGTCAATTACATTCCCTCGCATAATAAAATCACGAAAGTCGCTTATTAATGTACGCTTTCCATTACGAGATGTCATTGTTTTGCCTCAAGTTTAAGGGTTAAATTGATTTTTTAAACAAAGATTATGATTGATTCATCCATTAATCTATCTTGAAAGTATATCTATTCTTTGTCACATTAACAACTTAAAACTACAGTGCAAGGGTACATCTCAAAGTTGCAAGCAAATTGACAACATTTCCTCAAATAATTAGGACTCTAGGGAGCGAGACTACTAGGGAGCGAGACTACTAGGGAGCGAGACTACTAGGGAGCGAGACTACTAGGGAGCGAGACTACTAGGGAGCGAGACTATTAGGGAGCGAGACTACTAGGGAGCGAGACGCTCCCACTACAATACCCGATCGTGGAGGTATTGCGATCGCTTCATAGGAGAAAAATAGCATAGTTTTCAGTAATGGTAGTTTTATGCAGTCTTCGATCGGTTTAAATCAAGATTAAAAAAGGCGATCGCGCTACAGAACGAGCTACACTGGTACAATAGTAACGCGATCGCTAAAATTCAATAATGAGTTTGTGCGATCGCTTAACTTTGTGATGCGTTACGCTGTCGCTAACCCATCCTACGCGATCGGCGATCGCTCTTATAAATCATCAATCATTTCAATCATCTTTTGTTGCGGAATGATAATGATAGCTACACAATCCTTCAAATATTTGCTCGTCTGGGCCTAGACCTTCTTCACATATCATACACTTAGTGTAACAAAGGCTTTCCAAACAAACAACGCATTTTCCTTCCTCGTATACAAATGTCTCACGACCACATTCAGGACAAGTCGCAATTGGGGTTTCACCTCCCTGCTTATATGATAGGTAGATTTCAAGACCAAAATAGTCATCAAGAACTTTTTCTATGGTTTTATCATTTAATCCAAATTCGTGTCCGCATGATGAGCAATAGCAATCTGACCATACTGGATCTTCAGTACCTATATCAACAGGTTTTACTAACTCAGAATGACAACTAGGACATCGGAGTTTTTCTATGGCCTTTTTTAATGATTCAGATTTCCAGTCAACAGCTTTCATTTGCTGCCTACATTCTTGCAATTCCTTTTCATAAACTTCTGTAATTTGAAGAAGAGTCTTCCAAGTTTCTTCTCCGAGAATATCAATAGGTTGATAGTTCAATTGAGAAATAAGAAAATCTCGAATAACTATGAATGAATCAGATAGAAGCTCCTTGACTGTACTTTCAGATTGACTTGTATAATAATGCTCTATCTCATTTCTTATTTTTATGATTTTATCTACACGAGTCCAATCAACATTAATATTTAATCCAGAAAAACGTTCCTTAATTTGGTGAAGATCTACTGTTTTCTTTCCATGGCCAAGAAAAATAACATTATTATCTCTTTTGGTTGGCCTTATGTTTTGTTTTATTAGTACCTCATCTGAGTTTGGCGGAGAAAGGAGACGCAGTTTTTCTTTAAAAAGCAAGAGTACACCCGCAGACACATTCCTAATTGCTGATAATACTCGCCGAGGATCAGTTGCTTGATAGTCTTCAACTCCAATCTGGATAGATTGGATTGCGTTTTGTAGAATATTATCCATATTTTGTTTGATTAATCTCTAATTGTATTGACCGGATTATCTATTAATTCCCGTTTCGATGACCAGACCAGAGAATAACTCCCACTAGCTTTATATTCATTATATTTTAGCATTATTGCGAGGTGCGATCGCCATCTATGTAATTGCACTAATAGGACTTACGCAGCTAGGGAGCGAGACTACTGTATTCTCCTGTTATAGTAGTGCGGGCATCTTGCCCGTTAATGCGTAAGTCCTATCATATCCTCTAAAAATCTTTGCGCTAATTGTTGTTGGTTTCCCCAGTGCAAGTGTAGATAAGAAGCATGAAGCCGATCGCCTTGCCATCCTTCCATTTTACTCGGTCGGCGATACCCTTGCAAGGAAAATAAAGGCTTATCGGGTTCGCAGGTTAAGGAAGAACGATGAAATTCATGTCCCCAGATTATTTCTCCAGTTTTAATTAAAGGGCTATCTTGCAATGCGATCGCCTTTCGATAGCCGAGATTTAATCGTTTTCCCATCATTGTTGTTGTCGGTAAAATGCCCACCATTTCCCAACTATCTCCGGCAAAATCAATCAGTTTTTCGCACAAATACATTAATCCTCCGCATTCGGCATAAGTAGTCATTCCGGCTTTAATTGCTTCTAAAACAGCGTGACGTGCTGATTTGTTTTCAGTTAATTCTCGGGCAAACATTTCGGGAAATCCTCCCCCAAAATATAGCCCTTGAATATTGTCGGGTAATACTTCATCTTCTAGCGGACTCCAGGGGATTAAGTCGGCTCCCAGAGAGGCTAATATATCTAAATTATCTTGATAGTAGAAGCTGAAGGCGCGATCGCGGGCGATCGCTATTTTTTTGGGAGTGTAGGGAGTGTGGGAAAATGGGGGAGTATGGGAGGATGGGGGGGAGAGGAGGGGCAGTAATTGTTCCCAATTAAAACAATTTTGGGCGAGTTCTGTTAGGCGATCGCCTAACTCTTTTAGGTTGTCGAGTTCGTCGGTGGGAATTAATCCTAAATGCCTGGCAGGGATGGTGATTTCGGTGTGACGTTTCAAAACTCCTAAAATGGGTAAATCGAGGGGTTCTAGGGCTTCTTGTAGCAGTTCTAGATGGCGATCGCTACCGATACGATTGAGAATAATTCCGGCGATATTGAGGCGCGGATCGAAGGAACGAAAACCGTGGGCGATCGCGGCGATCGAACCGGATAAACTACTACAATCAATTACTAATAAAATTGGAATGTTTAAAATGCGAGCAATATGGGCAGTACTGGCATAATCGTTAATATCTGCTTCTTGTTTTTTGATACCATCAAATAAGCCCATTACGCCTTCAATGATAACAGAATCAACATCTTGACTATGTTTGAGAAAACAAGATTTTACATATTCTTCTGAGGTTAAAATTGGATCGAGATTGCGGCAAAAACGTCCTGTGATATTGGTATGAAACATGGGATCGATGTAGTCAGGACCCACTTTAAAAGATTGGACTTTATGACCGCGACGCGCTAAAAAAGCCAGCAGGGACATGGTAATTGTCGTTTTTCCCGATCCGCTTCGTTCTCCAGCGATAATTAATGCCATTGTTGTTTATTTTTGGGGGATAAATAATTGTTTAATTTGAGAGTAATTGAGTTTACCGCGATCGCATCTTGGCAATTCAGGTAGTGCTAACCAATATTTGGGCTGTTTGAATTTGCTTAATTTTCCTGCTAATGCCTGCTGAATTTCAGTTTCTGCGATCGCCGACTTTTGGGGAACGTAAGCGGCGGCGATCGCTTCTCCCCATGTTGGATCGGGAATGCCAACAACGCAGGCATCTCGCACTAAATTCGTGGCTAAAATTGCGGTTTCCACTTCTACAGGAAAGACATTTTCCCCGCCAGTAATAATTTTGTGACTTTTGCGACCAACCAAGTATAAATAGCCTTCCTCGTCAAGATAGCCGAGATCGTCGGTGGCGATCGCGGTTTTTAAAAACCGATGCGGATGGGGATAATACCCCCAATAGTTTGATTTTGCTTGAATATGAATCGTCCCAATTTGATTGGCTGCTAATTTTGTTTCACGATCGCCCAATATTTCCAGGGTCGCATGGGGTAAGACTTGGCCGCTACTTTCGTTACCTTCTAGGAATACTGCGGGTTTCAGCGTCACAACTCCGGAAGCTGTTTCCGTCATGCCATAGGTAGGGCTTAGTTTAATCTTACATTGCCGTGCGCGATCGAGCAACTTTTTCCACGGGGGCGCACCTCCTAATAAAACTGTTTGAAAAAGAGACAACCATTGAGGGTTTAAATCGAGTAAAGATTGCAGTTGAGTTGGGACAAGGGAGATAAAAAAATCCCTAGGATTTGTAATCCCTATTTCTCCTTGTTTTAAAGATTGATACGGTAAAATTACGATTTTTCCTCCTGTTAATAAAGAGCGCAAAAACTGCATTAAGCCACTGACATGATATAAGGGTAAAATACAAAAAGAATTGATGGATTTTTGAGCAAAATATTTCTGAAATCCTTGCACTGAGGCAGAAAGCGAACAACCATCGTGCAGGGCAAATTTAATCTTTCCAGAAGTTCCTCCCGTAGGAATCATAATTCTCGCTTCTAAGGGTATCGTCTGCACTTCTTTAGATTCTTTGAAATGCGAACTAGAATCGGGTAATTTTCCCCAAATGAGATTGGGTTGAACTAATAAAAATACTTGTTCCCATTCTTTATATTCCCAGTGAGGATTGCAAAGAAAAATTGGATAGTTTTCTATAACAGCAGCACAAAATTTTGCTAGAAAATGCAGTGGATTTGTTTCTATCAGCAAAACTTTCGCGGAATTATCCCATTGTTGTAAAAATTGGCGATAGCTTTCCACAAGGTCATAGAATTGGTTAGCGCGATCGCAAATTAACCAATCTTCTTTCTGTCTGTTTTTTAGTGTTTCTTTGAGAGTCATAATATTTATATTTCTTTTGGATTATGCAAAATCCACAGCCTATTCTTCAACTTAATTAGAAGCGAATATCGAACCAAGAATCAACGCCAAATCCTAAAGCACGTTGAGGAGAAGATAATTCCCTTGCAAGTTGTAAGACTGCTTTTCTGCCAATTTTTGTTTCAAAAACAGAGGAAAAAACTGCATCGATCGCATACTCTTTGCAGATTTTTCGGAGACGTTGAGGCGATCCGGCGATCGCAGCTTTGATAACATAGATTCCTCGCCATCCTTCCTGATAACACTGTTCCAATTTTGCTAAAGTCGCGACAGATTCATCTAAGGCGATATCGGTAGCATAAGCTGTTTGTAATTTTATCATTTCTGATAGATTTTGCGGGGGTAGAGGTTGTTCGATAAACTCAATATTTCCGACTCGATCTGCTGCTTCTAACCAATGCTTTGCGGTATCTAGATTTAGTCCGCCATTGGCATCTAAGCGGAGAGTAACATCAATCGGTAAAGCCTGAGTTAATTGCTGCAATATCTTTAATTCTTCTACAACAGAAGCAACACCGATTTTCCACTTAAATGTTCTTCCTCCTTCCTCATACCCTATTTGCCATTGTTGTAGTGCGAAGTTACCCGCAGGAAGAAGATAAGAATAAGAGAAAGGAGAAGAATTATTTTCTAAGATTTCGGGTTGTTCCAACTCTTGCAGGGCAGATTCAAAAGCAAACTGACAAGCAGGAAGGCGATCGGGAATAGTAAAGATATCTTCTCGGCTAATTTTTGTTCCCAATTGCTGCATAAACTGCAAGGCTTGAGATAATGTTTCCGATCCAAACCACGGAATAGGGGCGATTTCTCCTCTTCCTCTTTTCCTTTTCTCGTCTACCAATTCCACAATAATTCCTTCCCGTATGTCCCATCTTCCATGATGAGTTTGTAAGGGTTGTTTAAAGGGATATTGATAAACCTCAAACCCAACTTGATAAACCATGTTAGATAAACTTGGGAAGAATAAAACCGAGAGATAATAATAGACCACTCCAAAAATGGAACTTGACTGCAATAAATTTACAGATTTTGACTTTATCAGGAATATCGTGATTTTGCCAAACAAAATGAACGACTTGATAAGCCAAAGGAAGACTTAAAAACAGCAGTAATGTCCAGAGAGGAAAATAGCCTAAAGCGATAAATAAAAGCGTAAAGATAAAAACACTTCCCGTTGCACCTGCTAAAACTTTTGCCCCTAGTTTTGTTCCTAAGCGAATGATCGGCGATCGCTTTCCTGCTGCTAGATCGTCTTCTACTTGATGAAAATGGGAACAAAATAGGATAATAGAAGTGGTAATACCAATCAAAATTGAAGCTGCAAATGCTGTGGAGGAAAAACTTTGAGTTTGAGAATAATATGCTGCGGCGATCGCCAAGGGTCCAAAATTAACAAAACAAATAAATTCCCCCAGTCCTTGATATCCCAAACGAAAAGGCGGTCCTTGATAGCTATATCCTAATGCACAGGATAAGAGGATTAATTCTAAAACCATCCAGTCTTGTTGTCGCCAAGAAATAGAAACAATACCTAAAATCCCCAAGAGTAAAAATAAACTACTCAACCAGAACACTAAAAATTTATTGCCCGTCAAATTAACAACTGAGTGTAATTTATTGCGATCGATGCCTGTTTCTGAATCAAAGAAATCATTACTGAGATTCATCCATGCTATAATCGCGATCGCAGACCCTAAAAAAGTCAGAAAGATGCTCCAATCTAAGCCATAATTTTGACCATAAGCAACTGCTGTGCCGACGGTAATCGGAATAACAGCAACGGTGTACATGGGAGGTTTAATTGCAGCGTACCAAAGTTGGCGGCGATCGGGTTGAGTTAAAGGAGTTGTGGTCATTTCAATGAACAATAGGGGTGCATCTCAAAGTTGCAAATTTACAACATTGCTCCGAATAATTACAATAAACCATAATGGGGGTAGTGCGAGCATCTTGCTCGCTATTTTTACAAAACTGAGATGCACCCGTTGGGTGCATCTCAAAGTTGCAAATTTACAATATTGCTCCGGATAATTAGAGCTAGGGAGCGAGACGCTCCCACTACAATACATGATAATTGAGGTAGTGCGAGCATCTTGCTCGCTATTTTTAAAAACATCTTGCTCGCTATTTTTAAAAAACTGACATAATGGGGGTAGTGCGTCCGTATAGCGTGTCCAAAGGACAAACATCTTGCTCGCTGTTTTTACATT
>NZ_JACSWA010000345.1 GCF_016888125.1 Spirulina sp. CCY15215 | reverse complement strand
ATAGTTGATAGTTGATAGTTGATAGTTGATAGTTGATAGTTGATAGTTGATAGTTGATAGTTGATAGTTGATAGTTGATAGTTGATAGTTGATAGTGGGGGAAAGGATTATTTTGAGGGAAAATCTAGCTTATCTCTCCTGATTATTGATAGAGTTGTCCATCTTTAAATTTCTGGACTTCTTTGACATCCATTTTATTGACGGTTTTTCGCATTAGATAAGCAAGACCGTAATCACCATTGGGGTGTTTGAGTAGGCGATCGCTGAGTGAAAAAATTTCAGATGCAAATTCCTCACCTAACTTATCAATTAGAGTTTGACGTTCGCTTGCTACATACTCTTGTTCTCGCATTTGCATTTGCCACTGGCGATCGAAAAACTGTTCGAGGGAACTACTTAACCCTAAAGTGCTTAATAACTCCCATTCTCCCTCATCGCACCAGAAACCCTCACACTCTTGGCAGCGTTCTAGAAAAAATGGCTGTTTGTACTTAACCTTAGCACGAGATAGATAGCGGCTGCATTCTGGGCATAATCCGGCTCTACTATCTACGGGAGAGGGGGTAAAACCTACATCTGTTTTTGTCTCTAGTAAAGCTGGGGTGGCGGATTTTTGAGCTTGTTGGTGTCGCCACTCTCGATAAGGCTTGTTGGAAACCCAGGTTCCCTTGCACTCAGAACAACGTTTAACCGGAATTTTTCCCGGTAATTGGCTGTCAAGTAGGACAGCATTTCTACACTTCGGACATTCCACAGATTTGCTTCCCTCCAACCGCGTCAACATAGTGAACTTTACTCTAAAGAATTCTACCAAGATGCTTGCCGAAATGGGACAGAATCAAAGATAAAAGATGAAAAAGTCACCCAAGAGCCAACAACAGATAAAGTTTCAGGGTGAGTGATTTTGTATCGATCGATAAATTTGTGCATGAGGCGATCGCGATCGCCTCTCACAAAATAGTAAGAATTTACAAAACTTTAAAATGTAGCACAAGAGACTACAAAATCGAAAACCCAAAAGTAAGTAAAAATACTTAGTTCAAAAACTGAGTCCAAATGGGATAATTAGAGAAACTTATCGAAAAATTGTTAGGAAAAGGAGTAAGAAGTAATGATTCGCTTCGCTACAATTTTAGATGCGTTTACCCTGCCTAAATTACAATTCAAAATTAAAACCTTTCTGTTTAAGTAATTGATATTTTTTCTCATCAAATTGATAGAGACGCGCTGCACGATGGGGAACATCTTTTTGTTTTTCGTCTAGTTCAATTAATAAATCCATTTTCAGGATTTTTTTGCGGAAATTGCGCTTATCTAATTCTTGTCCCAAGACAATTTCATAGAGTTTTTGTAATTGGGAGAGAGGGAATTTTTTTGGTAAGAGTTCAAACCCTATCGGTTCATACCTTAATTTGCCTTTTAAGCGATTTAAAGCGGTCTGAAAAATCATCTCGTGGTCGAATGCGAGAAGAGGTAGACGATCGCAGGGAAACCATGCAGCTTCATCCGCATCGGTAGTCGCTTCAAGTTGGTATTCCCCGAGGTTGACTAAGCCATAATAAGTTACGGTAATGACGCGATCGCGGGGATCGCGATCGATTGCACCAAAAGTATATAATTGTTCCAAAAAGATATCTTTCACCCCTGTTTCTTCCTGCAATTCCCGTAGTGCTGCATCTTCAAGGGTTTCCCCGATACGAACAAATCCACCGGGCAATGCCCATTGTCCTTTAAAAGGGGATAAATTGCGCTGGATCAGCAAGATTTTCAGGGTATGTTGTTCGTCTAAGCCAAAAACAACACAGTCAACGGTAATTGCTGGCCGGGGAAATTCGTAACAATGAGTCATTCGCGATCGCATTTTGAGGTAGTTTAATTCTAGAATACCAGTTTGTTCCTTCTCGGCTGGATTGAGGAAAAGAGCAAGGGTCAAAGGTCTAGGGGAAGGAGAATGCGGAAACACGCACCTTGTCCCGGTTTGGCAATAAATTCTAATTGGCCGCGATGAAATTCTCTGATAATTTGATAGCTAATGGATAAACCTAAACCTTGTCCTTTTCCGATGGGTTTGGTTGTAAAAAATGGATCGAATAATTTAGATTTAATTTCTTCAGGAATTCCCACACCATTATCACAAATTTCAATTGCAATATGGTGGCGATCGCTGGTTAGTTGGGTCTTAATAACGATCTGCGGTTTTTCAATGGGTTTTCCGCGATCGCAGGTGTTTCGTAGCGCATCAATGGCATTGATGAGTAAGTTCATAAACACTTGATTTAGCTGTCTTGGATTACATTCTAGATGCGGTAGTTTTCCATAATCTCGAATGACTTGAATAAAAGAATCTTGTTGTGTTGCCTCAAGACGATGTTGCAAAATTGTCAAAGTATTTTCAATCCCTTCATGAATATCAACGGACTTTATTTCTGATTCATCTAAACGAGAAAAATTTCTCATGGAAAGAACAATTTCTTTAATACGTTTTGCCCCAGATTGTATAGATTTCAGAATTTTAGGAAAATCTGCAAGGATATATTCTAAATCAATATTATCACTTTCTGCTTGAATTTCAGGATGAGGGGTGGGGTTATGTTTGCGATATAAATTAAGCAGTTTTGTTATCTCTTGATAATATTGGAGAATAAACTCAATATTGCCGTAAATAAAACTAATCGGGTTATTGATTTCATGGGCAATTCCTGCCGCCATTTGACCCAACCCAGACATCTTTTCGGTATGAACAAGTTGAGATTGTGTTTGTTTTAATTGTTTTAATGTATTCTCCAGTTCATGTTTTTGAGATTTGAGTTTTTCTTCTGAATTGGTCAATGCTTTTAGTAATTTTTCTTGCTGAGAAGTTCGTTTCAGGGACATGAAAAGATATAAAGCTAAAACGCTAGTAGGTAGAAAACCGATCGCGAATGTACCTGCTAACTTTCCGAATATCTCTACATATCCTCTCTCTGGTAAAATCAATAATGACCATTCCCGATCTTCTAAATTTACAGTGCGAATGCAAACTGTCCAATCTTTACTATAAGGACAATGACGATGATTCGGGGAGTTTGCCAGCAATTGTTCTACTTTTGCTTTTTCAGCATCTTTTAAAAATCGTTCTTGCTGAGAATTATAAGCAATTAAAAATTGCTCTTTAGGCGAACTTAAATTTTTATTGAGAGCAGATTCAAGGCGATCGACTGGCATTTCATAAAGATAAAAATTGAAAGAGTTTATATCAAGTGCTTTGAGCGCCATGCGAACAATATTTTCTATTTCAAAGGTCGTGTAAGCAATGCCAGAAAATGCTTTTTGACGATCTTCTCGCGTTACTAAAGAATAGGAATTATTATAAACTGGAGAATAAATAGTAAATTCTGTTTGAGTCAAAACTTGAGAGGACAAACTACGAGCGATCGCTAAAACACTGGTATCTCTAGCTCTATTAATAGCGGCTTTTCGTTGCCATTCACTATAATGATTGTAGCCCAGTAAGGGTTGTAAAGATTCGTAAGGTTCGAGATAGGTTGTCGGAAAATATTCAGTCATTTCCGATGCAATTTCTCGTTCTTGGCGATCGCCTATTTGCCAAATTTTTATATTCTGCTTTTCTTCATAATTTATTCGTTCTTCTTGAATGACTTTTGGTGCATAACCCACTCTTAAAATTCCCGGTGCATTTCTCAAGACTTGCAAGGAAAATTCGTGAAATTCTTCTGCTGTTACGGTGTCTGTTGCGTTATATAATCCAGAAAGCGATCGCGCTACTTGAGATACATCATCAAGATTTCGCTGTAATGCAAAAGCAAGATTGTCTGCACGTCGATCGAATTGTTCTCGAGTTTGCGATCGCACAGAGCGATCGACAAAAATAGTCATTATTGTAGAAATACTGAGTCCCGCAATTAAAACAAATCCTACTGGGAAATAGCGCCAATGTTGACGACAAAACTTAATCGTAATCTGACCCCATTTAAAAATTAACAACACTTTTTCTTTCAACCTTCTCTTTCAGTGGCGATCGCTGGCTCAATCAAGAATTAATGCACCATTAGTTATACGATTATAGTTTAATTGATAATATTTCGCAATAATAATATTTCGCAATAGTAATATCAAATCCTAATAATAGGTCATAATTTCAGGGTGCAAGCATTGCACCCCTACTAAACCCAACTGTAGTGGGAGCGTCTCGCTCCCTACTTTTATGATGATTTCAAGCCATTATTTGCCGAGAGTTCCGGCATAAACAGCCCGATCGCCTAATTCCTCTTCAATTCGCAATAAGCGATTGTATTTCGCAACTCGTTCGCTGCGACAGAGAGAACCGGTTTTAATTTGTCCTGCGCGAGTTGCCACCGCAAGATCGGCGATCGTGGTATCTTCGGTTTCCCCGGAACGATGGGAAATCATACAAGTGAACTTATTGCGGGTTGCCAGAGCAATAGTTTCCAAAGTTTCCGTTAAACTGCCAATTTGGTTGAGTTTAATCAAAATTGCATTAGCAGATTTTTCATCAATTCCCTTTTGTAAGCGAGTGGGGTTAGTGACAAATAAATCGTCACCGACCAACTGAATTTTATCCCCCAATTTTTCAGTTAATAATTTCCAGTTGTCCCAGTCTTCCTCGTGTAAGCCATCTTCAATGGAAATAATGGGATATTTATCAACTAATTCCCCTAAATAGTTGATAAAATCCTCACCACTGTGGGGACTGCCATCATAAACATATTGGCCGTTCTTGTAGAACTCGCTGGCTGCAACATCCATTGCGATCGCGACTTCTTTACCAGTTTTATAACCCGCTTTGGCGATCGCCTGCATCAGCAGTTCCAATGCTTGTTCATTAGATTGCAAATTGGGAGCAAAGCCACCTTCATCCCCAACACCCCCAGAGAGGAGCTTTTCAGCAGCAAGAACGCCTCGTAATGAGGCGAAGACCTCCGCACCCCAGCGCAAGGCTTCGGCGAAGGTAGGCGCACCTACGGGGACAATCATGAACTCCTGAAAATCCACATTATTATCCGCGTGAGAACCCCCATTAATGACATTCATAAAAGGAATGGGTAGCAAATTGGCTAAAGGTCCCCCCAGATAGCGATACAAAGGCAGTCCTAATTCTATAGCTGCGGCTTTAGCCGCAGCAAGGGAGACTCCCAAAATAGCATTCGCACCCAAATTAGACTTATTGGGAGAACCATCGCGATCGAGCATAATGCGATCGATCTTCATCTGATTTAAAGCATCTTGTCCGATCAATTCTGGGGCAATTTTTTCCTTAACATTGCGGACGGCAGTGAGAACACCCTTACCACCGTAGCGACTTTCTCCATCCCGCAACTCGTGGGCCTCAAAGGTTCCCGTCGAGGCACCGCTAGGAACTTGCGCTAAACCGATTGCACCGCTTTCTAGGTGTACTTCTGCTTCTAAGGTAGGTCGTCCTCGAGAGTCGAGGATTTCACGTGCTGTAATTGCTTCGATGGTTGCAGGTTCGTTAAAAGCCATTGTTGTCTTTACTGTTGAGGTTGTATCCGTATCATCGTCACTAATACCCGATCCTCTGTCGATTCTCGCACTTATTCGCATTTAATTTAAGAATTGCTGGCGATCGCTGCGGATCGTGAAAGGCGATCGTGAGTAAGATAGAGATAAAGAGCGCTCGATCATCCCCCAGTCTGTAATAACCTACAACAAATAATCAACAAGAGGTCAGGAACCTCAGCCTAAAGGCGTGAGGCTTGAAAGAGAAATCTATGAAACTTCCCGTTATTTATTCCGATCGCTTTCTCGAACACGATACTGGGTATTCTCACCCCGAATGTCCTCAACGCTTAACAGCAATTGTCGAAGCACTGAAAAAAGCATCATGGCGCGATCGCCTACAATGGCAAGAACCGACTCCCATTGAAGAACGAGATGCGATCCCTTGGTTGCTTAAAGTGCATCCACAACACCATATTGATCGCATCAGATTAGCGGCTGAGGAGAATACTGGCTTAGATCTCGATACCCCCGTTTCTTCCCAGAGTTACGAAGTCGCATTACTGGCAGTAAATGCCTGGTTAGATGGAGTCGATCGCGCTTTAGCCAGGGATAACCCCGCTTTAGTTTTAGCACGTCCCCCCGGACATCATGCCGAAAGCGATCGCGCGATGGGATTTTGCTTATTTTCTAATGCGGCGATCGCCGCCTACTACGCCCTAGAACAACCTAATATTGAAAGAGTTGCCATTCTGGACTGGGATGTACATCACGGTAATGGCACTCAGAACATTATCGAAAATCATCCCCAACTGGCTTATTGTTCTCTACATCAGTTTCCTTGTTATCCAGGGACAGGAAGGGCAGAAGAACGAGGAATGCACGACAATATTCTCAATATTCCCCTATCTCCCGGTAGTACCTTAACTGAATATCAGCCCGCATTTACCAATCAAGTTTTGCCCTTTTTACAAAACTTCTCTCCCGATCTCCTCATCGTCAGTGCTGGATATGATGCCAATAAAGACGATCCTCTGGCTGGAATTAGCCTCCAATCCTTTGATTATCGCCTTTTGACAGAATATAGCTTGCAAGTTACCCGTCGCGTTGTCTATGGCTTAGAGGGAGGCTACGATTTTCAGGCACTAGCGGAGTCAGTTAAAGCAACTGTTGAAGGCATTCTGAGCCTAAATTAGACTAATAAATTACATTACATAAATTACATTACCCCTCTTCTGCGTCTTCGACGACTGGTAGAAACATCATATTCCAAAGCCGTCCCTAGGGCAAACAAGACCCCCGCAAAAACATAAAATACCTCCATTAAGCCACCGCTTTCATATTGTCCCGGCAATGTAGTAACATACTTTAACCACATATCTGCAATATACTTGGCCAGCACCCCCGCCGCAATCATGCGCCAAGACTGGGAAAAACGCCCTCCCCAAAAGGCTAATAATAGGGTAGAGGCCACGATCATCAGAGCAACATCAGCAACCGCATAGAACAAATTTACGGGCTTGGCGAATACTCCTAAAAAGCGATCGGTGGCAACGATAATACCAGGAAGTCCTTCATAAGCATCCTTTTCTTCTACCACTTCCACTTGTTCCGTCCCGGTCCCGGTTTCTATCTCTTCCACACCAGTATCATTGGCTGCCGTTGCCGCATTTAACCACAGCGCGAAAGCCGTCCCCACGATCGCAATGATGGCAATAATTCCCCATTGTTTCAGTTCTAGGTTTAAACGTCTCGGCAAAACTGCCAACACCATCCCCCAACCCAGACAAATTGTAAAACCAATATAGAACAAATCCGCCGGAGAAATCGCCGGGTCTAAGCCAAAATAGAGTTCCCAAATTCCGAAGAGAAAATTGGCAACAAAATAACAGGCCAGTCCCAAACCAATAAAGAGCCATACTTCTCGCCCGCTTGCAATTTGGGGGCTTTTCCAGTTACGGTAGCACAACCATGCAGCCAAGCCATAAGGAAGCGTTTCCAGAAGATAAGTTCCTAATGAATACCAAAGGGGACTATCTTCCCCAGGAAGTGTAACACTAAAAGAGAGGAAAAAGAAAATAGTGAACGCCGACCAAAGAAGACCGACAAAAACAATATTTTGCCCTGTTAGTAAATGCGTAAATAGAGCGAGTTTGTTGGCAGGCTTAGTCATATTTTCAATGATTAATGAACAACTATCATTGTTTTGGAAGTTGTTGAATTATTTTATCCAATTTTGCTTGATGTTCGCATTTGAACCCAATTTTTAGCCATGTTTGCATATCCACCGATTTTAAAGGCAGAAGGCGATCGCACTGAGGAGAGGGGACAACAGGACTAATTAGCGCCCAAGCCAAACTGCGGGTAATATCGAGAATAGTTTTTAACCAAAACTCACGATTTCCAGGAACTCCCGTTTCCGGTGCAATATCCAAGTCTACCCAAATTTTGTGAACCCCCAGATGGATGCGTGCCATCCAAAGCGATCGCGGTAGATGAGTCTTGGAGGTAATCAGTTTAATATGTTTGACTCCCCATGCTTTTAAAATGGGGGTCGTGTAGTAAAAGTTACCAAAAGTATCTTGCGCGCACTTCTCTAAGCAAACACTCTCCATTGACGCATTCGCGCGATCGAAAATTAACCAAATACACGGATCTTGAGAACCATTAGAAATCAATATCTTGGCCTCGGGGTAACTTTTACTAATTTCTGCGACATAAACTTCTCGGCGAATGCTGCCCCCTAATACTAGCAAGGCTTCTACTGGATCAGAAGCAGCGAGATATAACTGTGAGACTAAAACCAACAACCAAACCAGAAACAAGCCCAGAAAAATTTGCCCCAGCCGTTTTAGCCATTTCCAAGGTTTCATAAGCAATAAAAATGAGTTCCTGCTAACGAATGGGATCGTGTACGGTGACTAATTTTGTGCCATCGGGAAAAGTCGCTTCAACTTGTACTTCCGGAAGCATTTCTGGGATCCCCTCCATGACCTCATCGCGATCGAGTAGAGTTGTTCCATATTCCATCAGTTCGGCGACGCTACGCCCCTCTCTAGCCCCTTCCAGGATTGCCGCAGAAAGATAAGCCACAGCTTCAGGATAGTTGAGTTTGAGTCCTTTTTCTTTGCGTCGTTCGGCGAGAAGACCTGCTGTAAAGATTAAGAGTTTATCTTTTTCTTGGGGAGTAAGCTGCATGATTCAATTTAATGAGGAATAACTTTCAATTATTAATTATCAATGAATATTGCCAATTCACTGCACTATGAAATTATCTGATTCTGCGATCGCCTGAGAACACAAAGTAAAACCGCGATCGAACTCGCGTACCTCAATTTCTTTTGCTTGTAAGAGAGTTTGCAAAACTTTCATGGCTTGCCTGGGTTTGCCTTTGCCACAGAAGAACAAATCTGCGGCAAAATAACCATATTCCGGCCAAGTATGAATGGCAATATGGGATTCTGCTAAAGTTGCTGTTGCTGTAACACCGTGCGGACTAAATTGATGAACGCATAAATCAATAAGCGTTGCTTCTCCAGCCTCAATTGCCGCCAGCAAAGCCTGGCGAATTAGTTCGGGATTGTTAAGATATTCTTGGGGGGCTTGCCAAGCCTCCACGACTAAATGAGTCCCCATTTTTTGGATCATTCCGACCGATTCTCCTTTGCTTGCCAACGGATCAAAATCATTATACTGATTTTAAGGATATTCGAGAAATCGGAGCAGAAAATTTTCTTTATATTCAGAGGGCTGAAATAAAACGATAAAAATCAAAAGTATATTCTTCATCTGGTCGATGGGGAAATTCGCCCAAGTTTTCTTCAAAAAGGCGATCGCATGGAACAATAATTTGAGTAGTAGAGGATTTTTAATATCTCGATCCCCTAATTTATAGCAAATTAAGAAATATTACTACTTTCTTGGGAGAGAACATGAAAAAAACGCCAGATTAAAATTCCTGTTGAGATTATCATTGTCAGTGTTAATGCGAACCAGATACTCCTTGCTCCCAAATCTAAAATAATAGCCATAAAATAAATACCTCCCACGCCAATACCCCAATAAATACTAACATCTATCCACATAGGAATCAAAGTATCTTGTAATCCTTGTAATGCGCCGACTACGATTAAATGTAAGCCATAAATACTTTGACAAAATGCAGCAATTGCTAGTAAAGAAATGGAAATATTAACAATTTCAGTGTAGTTGATGCTAGAGCTATCTAAATAAATCGAAATGATTTGTGGGGAAAATAACCAGATCGCAACAGCGAGAATTCCTGTTACTATAGCGTTCAAAAATAAGTCAATTAATAAAGAATTTTTGATGCCTTCGATATTGTTTAATCCCAGTTTTTGTCCAACCCGAACAGTAGTAGAATAGGAAAATCCAAATGGAATAACAGTTGCCAATTCAAAAACAGAGAGGGTAATTTCATGAGCCGCTAAATTTGCTGTTCCTAAATAGCCCATGAAAAATGCAGCTAATATAAACAGTCCTAACTCTGCACCAAATTCAATGGCAAGAGGAACACCAATTTTGATGATTTTTGCAAATAGATCGCGATCGCCATACCAAAGCGAGTTAAAAAGTTGATATTTTTGAAAATCTGGGTGAAACTGCATATATCCTAAGATCGTGAAAAAAGTCAGAGTAAATATTATCGTACTTGCCCAACCTGCCCCTGCTAATCCCAAGGCTGGAAAGCCCCAATGACCAAATATAAGAGCATAATTGGCTAAGGCACTTAACGGAACAGAAATTGCTGTAATAATGGTAATAAACTGAGGGCGATCGCAAGCCGTTGCCACTTCTTTAAAAATAACAATACCCAGTGCAGCAGGAAGTCCCCAAACAATGGCTTGTAAATAAATTTGGGCACCGCGAGCAATCGTTTCTTCTTGTCCTAATAGAGGTAAAATAGAACCAAGATGCCATAAAATCACCATCATGGGTAAAGAAAAAAACAGATTGAGCCAAAGTCCTTGAATTGTCAGTTTGCGAATTTCCTCAATATCTTCTCGAGCAAAGGCTTCTGCTGTAAGTGCGCCCAATCCTTCACATAAACCTGTACCAATATCAATAAACATATAAAGTGCAATTACTCCTAATCCACCTGCCGCTAATGCCTCGCTGCCCAACCATCCCATCATAACCAAATCGATAAATCCGATCGCCTTTTCCGCAAATTGAGTTAAAACTGAAGGGATTGCCAATTTAAGAGAACTTTCTATTGGGTGCATTTCAAATTTGTAAAAACATCATGTTGGCAAAAACAGTCCTAAGAAATTGTTTCTATGTCTTCGTTTCTATGTCTTCAAATATTTTCAGTTCATCTTACCACGATTCAGGTATTCTTGCACAACTGAGATGCACTCTTGACAAAACCCCTATTTTAATAATATATTGGCATCCTTGGTGTTCTTTTTTGTATTTATTATGTTGTGTATTCGTGGTGAAGTTCGCCCGTCATCCATAGCTAAAGCTGGACAAGGCTTGTTTACTTTGGATTTTTTACCTAGGGTTTGCTGAAAAAGTTAGAAAAAAATTGAGGGGAGTGCAATCGCATTTTAGCTGACGGTAGATTTCATTTCCTACTAAAAATCTCCTGTATTGCCTTTTACTCAAGATTTCTAGACTCACTCCCTTTTCTATTAATTTCTCAATATT
>NZ_JACSWA010000344.1 GCF_016888125.1 Spirulina sp. CCY15215 | reverse complement strand
CACTGAGAACGCCAGTTGTTCTGGGAACGCTACGAGGTCTCTCGTAGCTGAAAGAATCCCCAACCATAATCTTTGATTTGGTTGGGGAGCGTTCAATCATAACGAATAGTGGTAAAAATTGCGACTTTATGCGGTGCGATCGCGGCAATAAGGCGATCGCAAACTTTTCCGACTAACTGGGAAAGACTCATCATTAATATTCCCTAATATTCCCTCAGACAGAAGATCGCAATAATCGAGATTTTTGGTATATATGGCATCTATTTTGCAACTCCACTTTGACTATTATGGTTCGGTTAAACACTAAAACAAGAACTATGAGTGGAAATGAAGCTCGCATCAAAGCAATTCATCAGATCGCCAACCGCGAGGCGATGCCGCCAAAAGCGCCAGAAAAATTAGAAAAAATGTGGGCAGAGAACGTCTTCAACCTCAGTAAAATGCAGGCAAGTCTCCCCAAATCCATTTTTAAATCTATCAAAAAAACAATTGTCACCGGCCAAAAACTCGATCCCTCTATTGCCGATGCCGTTGCCACTGCAATGAGAGATTGGGCGATTTCCAAAGGAGCGCTCTACTATGCCCACGTATTTTATCCCATGACCAACCTGACGGCTGAAAAGCACGACGGTTTCATCTCTGTACAAGGAGACGGCAGCGTTATTTCTGAATTTTCCGGTAAAGTGCTGGTGCAGGGGGAACCCGATGGCTCTTCCTTCCCCAATGGCGGCATTCGGGATACTTTTGAAGCGCGGGGATATACCGCTTGGGACGTAACCAGCCCAGCCTACATCATGGAAACGGACAATGGGGCAACCTTTTGCATCCCGACGGTTTTCGTCTCCTGGACCGGAGAAGCCCTTGATAAAAAAGTCCCGCTCCTGCGCTCCATTGCAGCAATGGATAAAGCAGCCAGCAAAGTTTTAAAATTACTTGGATATGAAGATGTTGCTCATGTGAACTCTAGCTGCGGTGCCGAGCAAGAATATTTTTTGGTGGATGCTAATTTTGCCAGTCAACGTCCCGATCTCCTCCTCGCAGGCCGCACCCTATTCGGTAAGGCTCCCGCGAAGGGTCAAGAGTTTGACGATCATTATTTTGGGGCAATTCCAGAGCGAGTACAAGTCTTCATGCAGGATGTGGAAGAGACAATGTACAAACTCGGCATTCCCGCCAAAACCCGCCATAATGAAGTCGCTCCAGGTCAATTTGAAATTGCACCCTTTTTTGAATCGGCAAACGTGGCCAGCGACCATCAGCAACTCACCATGACGATTCTCAAGCATACCGCAAAGAAACACGGTTTTATGTGTTTGCTGCATGAGAAACCCTTTGCAGGGATTAATGGTTCCGGTAAGCACGTTAACTGGTCTGTGGGGAACTCCACTCAAGGCAACTTGCTCGATCCTGGAGATTCTCCCCACGAAAATGCTCAGTTTCTGGTGTTCTGCGGTGCGGTAATTCGAGGGGTTCACAAGTATGGACCGCTTATGCGCGCTGTCATTGCAACAGCCAGTAACGATCACCGACTGGGGGCAAATGAAGCACCTCCGGCGATTATATCTGTTTATTTGGGAACTCAATTAGAAGAAGTTTTCGAGCAGATTAAAACGGGAACAGTCAGCGAATCTAAAAAGAAAGGTGTAATGGATCTCGGGGTTGACGTGCTACCTCAACTGACCAAAGATCCCGGCGATCGCAACCGCACATCTCCCTTTGCTTTCACAGGAAATCGCTTTGAATTCCGTGCCGTAGGCTCTAACCAATCGGTTTCCGGTCCGTTGATTGCTCTGAATACGATGCTGGCAGATTCTCTTGATTGGATCGGCAATCGTTTGGAGAGCGAATTAGCTAAAGGAATAGAACTCAATACTGCCATCATTACGGTACTTAAAGAGGTGATGGAAGAGCATAGTGCAGTCATTTTTGGCGGTAATGGCTATTCTGAAGAATGGCACAAAATGGCGGTGGAGGAACGCGGTTTAACAAACTTACCGACCACCGCAGATGCCCTACCGGTTCTCAAAGCAGAGTATGTTGAAGACCTGTTTAAAAAGACGGGGGTTTTAACACCAGTGGAGCTAGAAAGCCGCTTTGAAGTTTATGCAGAGCAGTATATTCTCTCTATTGAAGTGGAAGCCAAGCTGGTTGTAAATATGGCAAAAACGATCATTTATCCCGCAGCACTTGAGTATTTAGCAAAACTGTCCTCAACGATCGCGACTTTGACGGGTTTGGGTATCGATCTTGGGAAAGAGAGTGCGAAAAAAGTTGCCGATCTGACTAATTCTCTGGTTGCTGCGATCGCTAAATTGAGCGCTATTATTGAGAAGCATGATTTTGCTTCAACTGAAGAGAAAATGCAGTATTGTGCGAAAACAATTCGTCCAATGATGGATGAGATTCGCGAATATGTTGACGCTCTTGAAGGGGAAATTGCTGATAGTTTCTGGCCCTTGCCGACGTATCAAGAAATGTTGTTCATCAAGTAACTTCGGTGTTGAGATAATTCAACATTAGTTGGCGATCGAGACAAGAGATAGCTCTCTTGTCTCAGCATACTTTCCTATTTTCTCTCTGTTTAATTGCACCTATACACGGACATTAAAATGATGAATGAGAATAATTCTAAAACTGCAATCCTCGACAAAAAACTCCCAGAAGATAAGAGCAAAAAGAAAAGTAAGAAAAAACGCAAGAAAGAGAAAAAAGCCAATCTAAAGAACTCCAAAAAAAAGGCTTCCTACCATATTTCTGAAGGAGAAGGCAGTTCTAAACTGGACAAGAAGTTTTATGAAAAAGAACTTACCCGTCTGCAAGTGGAACTGGTAAAGATGCAATACTGGGTTAAGCATACTGATACTCGCATTGTCATTTTGTTTGAAGGACGCGACGCAGCAGGTAAAGGCGGCACGATTAAACGCATTACCGAACCTCTCAATCCTCGAGGGTGTAGAGTGGTGGCATTGGGTACTCCCAGCGATCGCGAAAAAACGGAATGGTATTTCCAGCGCTATGTCGCTCATTTACCTTCAGCCGGTGAAATTGTTTGTTTCGATCGCAGTTGGTACAACCGTGCTGGGGTAGAAAAAGTGATGGGTTTTTGCAGCGATGCACAGTACGAGGAATTTATGCAAACTTGTCCGCAATTTGAGCGAATGTTGGTCAAGTCCGGTATTATCTTATTAAAATATTGGTTTTCCGTCAGTGATGAAGAGCAAGAACGGCGTTTTCAGGCTCGCACGACAGATCCCGCTCGTCGTTGGAAATTGAGTCCGATGGATTTAGAGTCCCGCGATCGCTGGGCAGACTATTCTCAAGCCAAAGATACCATGTTTGCCCACACCAATATTCCGGAAGCACCTTGGTTTACGGTGGAAGCAGATGACAAAAAACGCGCTCGTCTCAACTGCATCAGTCATTTTCTCAGCAAGATTCCCTATGTTGATATGACCCCAGAACCGCTAGAACTCCCACCACGCAAGGGCGCTCCCCAAAATTACCTGCGTCCCCCTCTCAATGAGCAGTTTTTTGTGCCTCAGTTATATTGATATTATATTGAAATATCGAAATAGAGGCTTTGCTTAAAAAAAAGAAATGGGAGAACCTCGATCTTTATTTGTAAAATGTTAAGGAGACGGAAAATTGCCAACTTAATTCAGAATGCCATTCAGACTCTTGCTTGCTCGATGGTTAAAAACAGCCCCAAAACTCTCTCTCTACTGGATTCTTAGTGTTCCCTTTGCCCTACAGATAGCGATCGCCGTTGGGTTAACAGGCTTTTTATCTTTACAGCACGGTGAAAGAGTAGTGGATAAATTGGCTGAAAATCTGATGGAAGAAGCCGGCGATCGCGTTCGCGAAAACCTACAGTATTATCTTAATACCCCCCACCTCCTACAACAAATTTATCGCTCAAACTTGCGAAGCGGACAGTTAAACCTCGATGATTTAGGGAAACTAGAACAGTATTTTTGGTATCAACTGCAAGAAAGCGACAATATCGAGAGTTTGTCTTTTGCCAACGAAAAAGGAGAATATATCAGCATTGAGCGGGATCTGGCTCAAGCCACCTTATACGAACAAATCTTCCTCACCACCCTGCGTACTCCAGAGACTGCTTTTCAGCTACACAGCTATCTCGCCATTCAGCCAGGAGATCGCTCAGAACTCCTTGATATCCCCGAATTCGACCCCCAGACCCTACCTTGGTATAAAGCCGCCAAACAAGCCAAAACCAGTACCTGGGGTTATCCTCTCCCCTCCCCAGAACAGCCCCGTTTAACCCTCAAGGCAACCCTGCCCATTTATAATGAAACTGGATTTTATGGCGCGATCGCCACAGAAATTTCCCTAGATCCCCTCAATGAACTGCTGCGAAATCTCAACTTAGGTCAAACCGGTAAAGCCTATATTATCGATCGCAATGGTCAGATTATCGCCACCTCAACCCTAGAATTGCCCGTCACTGGAAAAAAACGCCTTAACCTGCAAAATAGCCGCGATCGCGCCCTACCATTCATTAGCGAGAAACTCCTACCCCACTGGGAAGATATCGAGAAACCCGAGAACTCAATCTTCACGTTTGACGGAGAAAAACAATATCTGCGAGTTATTCCCTTTCAAGACGAGAGAGGACTAAAATGGTTCATCGTTGCCATTGTTCCTCATGGGGAATTTAGGGGAGCAATTCAGGAGAGTCGGCAAGGAATTATCCTCATTTGTATTGTCGCCCTCGGGGTATCTATTCTCTTGGGCATCGCAACAACAATTTGGATTTTGCGTTCCTTATATCCCTTAAGAGTTGCCAGTCGCACCCTAGCCCGAGGGGACTTCAACAAGGCGATCGCCCCCACCTCTGGCATGGGAATTCGTGAATTAGATACATTTCAGCACAGTTTTGCAGCCATGTTGGAGCAAGTCCAAACCTCTTTTCAGCAACTGGAGGAAAGCAACGAAAATCTACAAACCCGCGTTGAAGTCAGCCAAGATACACTACGACTGTTAAAACGTGCTGTAGAAGCCTCCAGTAATGGCATAGTCATTAGTGATGCCCGAGGGCGAGGTAACGATTTTCCCATCATCTATACTAACTCTGCTTTTGAAAGCATTACCGGCTACCGAGAAATTGAAGTCTTGGGGCAGAATTTCTTATCTTTTCAAGGGCGAGAGTCAGAACAACCCGAACTGGAAACCTTAAAAATTGCTTTGGAAAAGCAGGAAACCTGCCGAGTGATTCTGCGAAATAGTCGTAAAAATGGCACTTTATATTGGAATGATATTGCCGTCGCCCCCGTGCGCGATCGCGATGGGCAAGTCACGCATTTTGTCGGCATTCAATCGGATATTAGCGAACGTCAAGAAACCCTCGAAAACCTTCAGCACCAAATCGATCGCATTTTACTGTTCAAACGCATTACTGAAGACATTCGTGCCAGCTTAGAACTTGAGGAAATTTTCACCACTGCAGCCGAACAAATCGGCCAATTTCTCCGCGTTACGCGCTGTCATATTATGACCTATAAACAGGCAACAGGAGGGAATAGGCAACAGGAAATTAGATCCCAGGGGACTCTTCCTCTCGTTGCTGAATATGTTCTTCCGGGTTATACCTTCCATGCTCCTTTTGAAATTCCCGTGGCGGGAAATATCCACGCCCAAACGATGTTAAGTCAGGATGCGGCGGTTATTTCTGCTGATGTCTATGCAGATCCCCTCCTCAAAGACATGGAGCCATTGTGTCGTCAGATGGAACTCAAATCAATGGTTGCTGTACGAACCTCCTATCATGGGGAAGCTAATGGCTCCATCGCCGTACATCAATGCGATCGCCTGCGTCAATGGACAGAGGATGAGATTGAATTATTGGAATCTTTAGCCGCAACGGTGGGGATCGCCATCGCCCAAGCTACTTTCCTCAAGCAGGAGAAACAACAGCGCTTAGAACTCGATCGGCAAAACCGCCAACTGCAACAAGAAATTCACGAACGTCAGCAAATAGAAGAAGATCTCCGTGCTTCTCGAGAACGCTTGGCTTTTCTGGTGGAACAAACCCCCATTGCTATTATTGAATGGAAACCCGATGGCGAAGTTGTTGCCTGGAATTCAGCCGCCGAAATGATTTTTGGTTATAGTAAAGCCGAAATTTTAGGACAATACGGTTTTGATTTACTCGTTCCCCCAGAAGTTCACGAGTCTGTTGAGCAAATTGTTGCCGATATTCTGCAACAGCAAGGGGGCACCTGTAGCATCTATGAAAATCGTACCAAGGACGATCGCGCGATCGTTTGTGAATGGCACAATACCAAATTAGTAGATGGTCGCGGTAATATTGTCGGTTTAGCTTCAATGGTGGTGGATATCACTGCCCGCAAACAAGCAGAACAAGCTCTGAAAGAACGAGAAGCACGCTTTCGCGCTATTTTTGAGAATTCTGGCATCGGTATTGGTTTGACTCGTTTGGATAGGGTCATTCTCGATGGCAATTCTGCCTTACAAAAGCTCCTCGGTTATTCAACAACGCAATTGCAACAATTACAACCCTTTGACTATATTCACCCTGACGATATTGATAGCGATCGCGCGGAATGGGAGGAACTTGTTGCAGGGATGCGAGATAATTATCAGGTGGAAAAACGCTATATTCGCCAAGATGGAAAGACTATTTGGGTGCGGGTCACTCCCTGCGCCATCGGACAAAACGGACAAGTAGAATATACATTCTGCATGATTGAAGACATTGACGAACGCAAAGAAGCTGAATTGGTTCTCCAAAAATCTAAAGAAGCGGCGGAAACTGCCAGTTATGCTAAAAGTCAGTTTCTTGCTAATATGAGCCACGAACTTCGCACCCCTCTCAATGCGATTATTGGCTTTACTCAGGTTATGGAACGCGATCGCGCCCTTTCCTCGGAACAACAGGAGCATTTGGGGATTATTCACCGCAGTGGGGAACATCTTCTCGACCTCATTGACGAGATTCTGGACTTGGCTAAAATTGAGGCAGGTCATATTAGTCTCAATGAAGAAAGTTTCGCGCTTTATGCTCTCCTCGATGCTATTGAAGAGATGTTACATCTCAAAGCAGAAGCCAAGAAATTGCAGTTGATTTTCAATCGCGCTGATAATATTCCCCAATATCTCATCGGCGATCGGGGCAAACTCCGCCAAGTTCTCATCAATCTTCTCAGTAATGCCATTAAGTTTACCCATCAAGGTAGCATCACCCTGCGAGTTAGTCAGGGAGCAGAGATTCCTCTTCTTGGTAAGGAGGAAATTGAGAGGGATAAAAAGCCTCATATAACGATTACTTTTGAAGTCGAGGATACAGGAGATGGCATCGACGAGTCAGAATTTGGCAGCCTTTTTACGGCTTTTGAACAAACGCAAACCGGTAAACAAGCACAAACTGGGACTGGTTTAGGACTGCCCATTAGTCGCAAGTTTGTGCAAATGATGGGAGGGGATATTGCTGTGAAAAGTACAGTGGGTCAAGGTTCAACCTTTTATTTTACACTGCCGTTCCAAATCACAGACATTGTAGAAACGGTTCCTCGCCAACAGCAAGCTAAGGTTTTAGGGTTGGCTTCTTCTCGCACCTATCGCATTCTTGTGGTTGACGATCGCCCTGAAAATCGACAATTAATGCTTAAACTCTTACAAACTATTGGCTTTGAGGCACAAGATGCAGCCAATGGTCAGGAGGCGATCGCGGTTTGGGAGTCTTGGAGTCCCCATTTAATTTGGATGGATATGCGAATGCCGGTGATGGATGGTTATGAAGCGACAAGGCGCATTAAAGCAACGGTTAAAGGTCAGGCTACAGTTATTATTGCTCTGACGGCCAGTGCTTTTGAGGAACAACGCGCGATCGTCCTTTCTGCTGGATGCGATGATTTTGTTCGCAAACCCTTTCAGGAGCATATTATTTTTGAGAAAATGGAACAGTATTTAGGTGTAGAATATATTTATGAGGAATATATTCCTGAAGAAATTACACCACAAGAAACTGAGTCTCAAGTCGTTTTGACTACCGCGATGTTGGCCAGCAATAGGCCTCGAGAATGGTTAGATGCGTTAGAAAAAGCCGGAATTGAAGCTAATGGCAAGGCGATCGCTCAACTGTGCGAACAATTACCAAAATCTCATCAAAATTTACACCGTACTTTGATGGATTGGGTTAATAATTTTCGCTTTGATAAAATTACAGATTTAACGGAAACAATTCTCAAAAATGAGGAATAATCTGGATTATAACAGAACCTCACCTTCTCCTGAAAGCGATCGCCTGCCGCGATCGCCAAGAAAGCCAGTCATAATATTGAGGATAAACGGGCAAACGAGGAAGAAAGTTCCATCCCGCAGGCTCAACAATTTGAGCGAGAAAGTCTGGTGTAGGATGGTCATAATTGGGATTGACTTCGTCTTTAGGGCTAATTCCCCCTAAATCCCTCGCCCCAGCCTCCAAACAGGCCAATAAAAAGTGAGCATCGGGAACTAAATTGGGAGGAATTTGAATAGTTATAGTTGCGGGGAGAATTTCTCTAGCCAAGGCGATCGCCGCTAACAAATCATCACCTTGTAATGCTCCTGCTTCGTAACTCTGCCTATTTCCAGGACTATAGGGCTGTAGAATCACCTCTTGAATGTGACCGTATTTTGCTTGTAGTGAGGCGATCGCCAGCAAACTCTCTCGCCAATCTACCCGCGTTTCCCCCAGTCCTAATAATAATCCTGTTGTAAAAGGAATCCGTAACTCTCCTGCCCATACTAACTGTTGCAAGCGGACTTCAGGAACTTTACTAGGAGCATTTTTGTGGACAGTTTGCAATAGTTTTGGCGTAACCTGTTCCAGCATCAACCCCATCGACACATTAACTTCCCGCAACCGCGCCATTTCCACAAAACTCAACGGACCCGCATTCGTATGGGGTAGAAAACCCAGAGAAAGTGCTAAATTACCCAGATCGTAAAGGCGATCGCACCACTCCTCCCGACGCGGACTTTGTGGATGTACCTCGCCACTTAAAATGAGAATCTCAACCGTCCCCGTCTCCCGAAGACCCTGCAAAATTGTCTCTGCTTTCCGCAACGTCAACCCGTCATCGCCCCCAGGATCGACCCGAAAATTGCAATAACTACAGCGATTAAAACATTCATAAGTTGGAACGAGGGTGTATGCCGGACTGTAGGTGACAGTTCGATTCATAGTTTTTTCTTATCGGTAAGGTAGAAAATCTTGATGAGAAAATTGTTTACGAAACGTAATACTTAGAGCTATTATTAACTTAATGAAGTCAAACAACTTCAGAATTCATTCTTGCAATAATCATACAAATGACTACAACAGTACAAACTCAACAAAGCGAGTCTTTGTGGGAACGTTTCTGTCAGTGGATTACCAGCACCAATAACCGTATTTACATCGGTTGGTTCGGTACCCTGATGATCCCCTGCTTGCTCACCGCAACCACCTGCTTCATTATCGCCTTCGTTGCCGCTCCTCCCGTGGACATCGACGGAATCCGCGAACCCGTTGCTGGTTCTCTGCTCTACGGAAATAATATTATTTCTGGTGCAGTTGTTCCTTCCTCCAATGCGATCGGGCTTCACTTCTACCCCATCTGGGAAGCAGCCAGCCTCGACGAATGGCTCTACAACGGTGGACCCTACCAGTTAGTCATCTTCCACTTCCTCCTCGGTTGCTTCTGCTACCTCGGTCGTCAGTGGGAATTGAGCTACCGCTTAGGAATGCGTCCTTGGATCTGCGTTGCTTACGCCGCGCCTTTATCCGCCGCTTGTGCAGTCTTCTTAGTCTACCCCATCGGTCAAGGTTCCTTCTCTGACGGAATGCCCTTGGGAATCAGTGGAACATTCAACTTCATGTTGGTCTTCCAAGCCGAGCATAATATCCTGATGCACCCCTTCCATATGTTGGGAGTAGCAGGAGTCTTCGGTGGAGCATTGTTCTCCGCAATGCACGGTTCATTGGTAACATCCTCCTTGGTTCGCGAAACCACCGAGAACGAATCCTTGAACTACGGCTACAAATTCGGACAAGAAGAAGAAACCTACAACATCGTTGCGGCTCACGGCTACTTCGGTCGCTTAATCTTCCAGTATGCCAGCTTCAACAACTCTCGCGCCCTGCACTTCTTCTTAGGTGCATGGCCGGTAATCGGAATCTGGTTCACCTCTTTAGGTGTCAGCACGATGGCGTTTAACTTAAATGGATTCAACTTCAACCAATCCATCCTTGATTCTCAAGGTCGCGTCATCAATACCTGGGCAGACATTCTCAACCGCGCTAACTTAGGATTTGAAGTTATGCACGAGCGCAATGCTCATAACTTCCCCTTAGACTTGGCTGCTGGTGAATCTGCACCTGTTGCTCTTCAAGCTCCCGTTATCAACGGTTAGATTGAGAGTATCAGTTGATGCCGATGCTAAGATTTTGTCTCCGCTAAGATAATCTCATAAAAGCCCCCCAAACCAATGGGGGGCTTTTTTACGGCTCAAAATAAGTTTGAGATTTAGCGATCGCCCGCCAAAAACCGGATACAATGATCGGCAATTAACGAGGAAGGAAAAGCAAACGAGTCGATAATTCGCCACCATCATTATCGCTGATGACCCAATATCCCGCTTCCGTTACTGCCAATCCTTCAACTTTTTCTTCATACCACTTACTATCGGTAAACAGATCGGCAACTAACTCTTTTTCTACCGTTTCCCCCTCTTCCACACCGTTGAGAGAGAAGCGATAAATGCGCTTGATGCGAACATTAGATGCACCATTTTCACCGCCTTGGTTATCCCGTTCGATAACAAGAAAACTGCCGTCAATATCGCGAGAAATTTCGCTCAAACCAACCCAGCCACCGACATTATCCGTATCGAGGGGATAATAGAAAAAGTCCCATTCTTTTGCCTCGAGATCATATTCGCCGATGCGAACCTTGTCTTCTCCTGCCAATTCCCGTTGTATGGCAACATAAACTTTACGACCATCGGAACTGGTGGTTACACCTTCAAAACCAAAACGAGTAATATTAGCTGCTACCTCTTCAGGTAAGAAAACTTCTTCCTCAACTTCTCCACGCGAGTTAACTTTAATGAGAATGTTGGGTTTTTCCTGACCTTCACTGTTATCTCCTTCACTCACCAGCCAAAAGCCACCCCGAGGCGCGATCGCAATGCCTTCAAGGTCGTAGTTTGCCGGTTCGCCTTCTTTCGTAATGATGGTCGCATCATTGACCATTGCCCCTTCTCGACCGATCGCCATGCGGAAGATCCGCGAAGGCTGCATAGCATTGTCGGGAACGGCGTAAATTTGGCCAGGGTTATTGGGGACGGCAACTAAACCGCTTAAAGCACTAAAAGGTAAATCGACCCGAGGACTCATGACGATGGGTTCCCAAAGCATTTTTGCCGCAAAAAAGTCGATGCTGCCGTCCTCTTCATTGGCTGTAAGGACGAGGTTGCGCTGCGGGAGAGGAAGAACCCCTTCCGGGGCTTTTCCAGTGGGGAGAAAGCTCACCAACTCTGGGTTACGAACATTGGTAATATCATAAATAACGAGGAAACTGCCCCGTTCCGAGGACATAAAAGCATATTCGCGATCGCCAAATTGAGCAACAGCGGCCCCTTCCATTTCAATGCCTCGGTTTTCCGATCGCCCCTCGGGATACTGTCCGCGTAAAATAGCTAATTCTTCGACGCGATCGCCGCTATCGTAGACGACATTCCCTTGTAGGTCGAGGATCGACCAACCGCGACCCCCACTCCAAATGCCATCCCCAAAACTATCGAGGGAAGTATCTCCTTCATTTGCGGTGATAATGTAGCGTCCGTCGGCAGTCATGGCGATCGAATCAGGTTCGCGACGGCCTTCTAAGGGTTGGGAAAAATCAATCTCACCATCTTCTACAATGTCAGCGCGATCGTGGAGGGATGTTCCCGCAGAGAAGATACTTGTTACTTTTTCCTCGGCAATATCGAGGACGGCGATCGCATTATTTTCCTGCAAGCTAATGGCAACGGTGCGCCCATTTTTGCTAATGGCAACGTATTCGGGTTGGGGATCTTCGGCGTAATTTACCCCTTCAACCTCGCTTAAATCCAGTGCGACATTATTGACTTTAGAGTTAGCTGGGTTGTTATAGTCGATGGTAACAAAATTCACCGATCCTGGACGTTGGCCCGGTAAGTTATCTTCGTCTTCTTCGTCTTCAATGGCAATAATGGCTTTGCGTCCATCGGGAGTCACCGAAAGGTTATCGGGTCCAATACCGATGAGGGGAACTCGGGCAACAATTTCGCGCTGTGCTAAATCGATAAAAACAAGGATTCCCGGTTGTTGATCGGCGATTTCTTCTGCTAAATTCAGTACCGTGACCAAAGCATAACGACTATTGGGGGTAACGGCTACTGCGGTGGGTTCTCCCAAATCGGAGACATCAATATTACCGAGGAGTTGAGGGTTTTGCGGATCGCGAATATCCAGCAACCCAACTTTACCATCGCCAGCATTGGTATAAACGAGGGTATTACCATCGGGGGTTGCAGAGATAATTTCCGCAACGGCACCTTCAACAGCATAGCGATTGAGGGAAACAAATTCCTTAATGGGGGCGCTATTGACGCTTTCTACACCCAAGAAAAGACTGCTGGAAATGGCAGCAGCATTTAAAAACGTCCGAAAGTTAAATTTTTTTATCATTGCGATCGCGATCGAATTCCTTCGTAGATGAATAGACGAACCACACAAGACTACCGGAATGAGGTTAAGGGTAGTTTATCTTGAGAAAATTGAACAAAATGTCGAGATTGGCAAATTCAGAAATATCGCCGATACTAAACATAACGTGATAATAATGTGTTTAAACGCGCTTATATTTTTAGTGATTTTGAGGATTACCAAATCATGAAGGCAAGTCTTGCTAGATTAGGAACGAGGATAACGGCGATCGCGGTCAGTACGTTGGTTGCTTCCCCAGTTCTCGCGGGTACATTGGTCAATACTGAATTAGTGCTGTCGGTAGATGTGTCAGGAAGTGTTGACCAAACCGAGTTTAATTTGCAACGTCAAGGTTATGTTAATGCTTTTCGCGATGCTGAACTTATTGGCTTAATTGCAGGATTAGAACACGGAATTGCTGTCACTTTGCAGTATTGGTCAACAACTTCTGCTACCCCTCTCAACTGGTATCACATTATCGATGCAGCTACTGCTAATGCTTTTGCTGATGCGATCGCCGCAGCCCCTCGTCCTGATGGCAACCTCACAAACGTTGCTGCCGCCATTGAATCAGCTACAGATTTACTGTTAACGAATGATTTTGATGGCGATCGCTTGGTCATCGATGTTTCTGGAGATGGCGGCCAAAATGTAAATTTAGCCGGAAACTACTATTGCTCTGCAACTTATCACAGTCAAACGAACCTCGATCCGGCTTGTACGGGTTTAGTGACTGCTGCCCGGGATGCGTCAATTGCGGAAGGGATTACCATTAACGGTTTACCCATTCTCACGGATGTGGCCTATCTTGATGATTATTTTCTCGAATATGCGATCGGTGGAGAAGGAGCATTTGTGCAAGCAGCAGAGACTTTTAGTGATTTTGAGACGGCAGTGAAAACTAAAATCAAACGAGAAATCATCCCCGAACTTGAACCTGAATCTGTTCCTGAGCCTGCTGTTACTTTAGGGTTATTAGCTCTTGGACTTCTAGGGGGTGGATCGGTTCTCAAACAGCGCGATCGCCGTTAAAAAACACTTGAGTCCTGTTATATCCTCACTTTAAATTTTACCTTTTTTATGCCGATAAGTTATAAGCTAAGAAAAAGGCGGCAAATTTGGGGTAAAGTCTTTTTATGGCTGGATACAAAGAACACAGAAAAAACTGTTTCATCATCTCGATCGCAACGGTACTCAGTCTGACCAGTTGGACAGGAAAGATCAATTCGGTTCAAGCCAATATTATTACTCTCCCGGATGGTACCGAATGCACGGGAGACTTTCAAGGAGGACAACTTAACGGTCGCGGTCGTTGCAGCTACGGGAATGGCAATAGTTACGAGGGGGAATTTCGGGACGGGGAAGAGAATGGACAGGGTTTATTTCTCTATGTCAACGGCGATCGCTATGAAGGACAGTTTCGCGATGGTCAGCGTAATGGTTTTGGGATTTTTTATTTTATTAACGGCGATCGCTACGAAGGACAGTTTCGCGACGACAAGCGCAATGGTATTGGTCGCTTGGTCTTTGCCAATGGCGATCGCTATGAGGGGGAATTTCGCGACGACAAGCGCAACGGAAGGGGGATTTTTTACTTTGTCAACGGCGATCGCTACGAAGGGGAATTTCGCGATAATAAGCGCAGTGGAGAAGGTCAATTTATCTTTGCCAACGGCGATCGCTACGAAGGAGAATTTCGCAACGATCGCCGCAATGGACGCGGAATTTTAGTTTTTGCCAATGGCGATCGACAGGAAGGAATTTGGGTCAATGATGAATTGACGAATGAAGTGGTTGATTATATCGAACAAAGTCGTCGTAAAGCCTTTGAGGATTATTTTGGCACTAATTTTGCTGGAGAAGAAGATCGTATTTCTCTGACAGTAATACAGAAGAATTTAGAGGCGATCGAACGTCAAACGGAACAAAAACTGGCTTTAATTTATGTTATCAGTCATCCCAATTTCTTAGAATTAATTTTAATTACCGCCGAGGGATATCCTATTATCAAACGGATTGACGACTTAACCCCAGAATATACCCTGACTGTTGCCGCAGAATTTCGCCGTCAGATTACCAGTGGAAGTACTCGCACCCATCGCAACTATTTACCCTATTCCCAACAACTTTATCAATGGTTGATTGCTCCAATTGCTTCCCAGTTAGAAAGACAAGAAATTGATACCCTGCTCTTTTCTCTCGATACGGGTTTGCGAAGTATTCCTCTTGCGGCTTTACACGACGGCAAACAGTTTTTAGTGGAAAAATATAGCTCTAGTATTGTTCCCAGTTTTAGTCTGACCAATACTCTCTATAATCCTGTCAAGAATTCTCGCGTGTTAGCAATGGGAGCCTCTCAGTTTCGTGAAAATACCCCCCTTCCGGCTATTCCTTTAGAATTAGCGCTAACCCAAAACTCAGCGTCGGAAAAAACATTTCTCAATGAAGATTTTACCCTCGAAAATTTACAATTGCAGCGTCGTCTCTTTCCTTTTCGTGTTATTCATCTTGCGACTCATGCCGAATTTAAACCAGGACATCCGAGCAATTCCTACATTCAATTATGGGATCGCAAACTAACTTTACCTGAATTGGGAAAACTCAACTGGAATAACCCTCCTGTCGATCTTTTGGTATTAAGTGCCTGTCGCACGGCTTTCGGGGATGAGCAAGCAGAATTGGGGTTTGCTGGATTAGCTTTGCAAAGCGGAGCAAAATCGGTTTTAGCGAGTCTTTGGTATGTCAGCGATCTCGGTACTCTTGTCCTGATGGGAGAATTTTATGATAATTTGTCCGCTCTTTCTTTAAAATCTGAAGCCTTGCGACAAGCTCAATTAGCGATGTTGCAGGGAGAAGTAGTTTTGAGTGAAGACCTCTGGAAGAAGTTGGAAAGAAATCCTAGTTTGGCTTCTGAAGCGATCGCCATGCGTAATGCCAGGCTTTCTCATCCTTATTACTGGTCGAGTTTTACGTTAATTGGTAGTCCATTGTAGTTGCGCGATCGAGGGACTCAAGCGAATAACAAAAACAAATTATCACTCACTATCTATGGGTGACTGAAATCTAGGAATCTGAATACTAAATTTGCTGCCTTGCTCTATTTCTGAGCTACAATCTAAACGACCTTGGTGTTTTTCAACAATAATTGAATAACTAATTGAGAGTCCCAAACCTATCCCTTTACCGATCTCTTTGGTGGTGAAAAAAGGCGTAAATAACTGAGTGCGATCGGTCTCTTTTATTCCCACACCATTATCATTGATACAAATTTCTATATTTTCTGATTCTAAGAGTCGAGTTTCGATGGAAATTTGGGGAATAAAAGAAGATTGACCTTCGCGATCGAGTTTTTCTTCGATCGCATCGATCGCATTACCCAATAAATTCATAAAAACTTGATTGAGTTGTCCCGCATAACACTCAATTAAGGGTAAATCACCATAGTTTTTAATTATTTCAATAGCGGGATGATCGGATCGTTCTTTCAAGCGATTTTGCAGAATTAATAAGCTAGTATCAATGCCTTTATGGAGATCGATTACCTCTATTTTTACGGTATCAAGATGAGAAAAGTTACGCAAAGAGATAACAATTTCTTTAATATAGCTTGCACCTATCTTCATAGATTCCAAAACCTTGATAAAATCTTCGAGGAGATAATCAAGATTAATCTCTTCAATAGTTTTTTGAATTTCGGGACTGGGGTGGGAATCATGCGATCGATAAAGAGTTAGAAGTTTAATTAAGTCTTGTGCATAATCTTGAGCGTACTGAATATTACTATCAACAAAATTAACAGGATCATTGATTTCGTGACTAATTCTCGCAATCATTTGCCCCAAAGCCGACATTTTTTCGGATTGAATGAGTTTTATTTGGGTTTTCTTCAGTTTTTTTAATGCTTTTGTTAGCCCTGAAGATCGTTCTCGCAGAATGGCTTCAGATTTTTGTAATTGTTGGGTTGTCAGTTCATGTATTTTGGCATGAGCGAGTAACAAATCATGAACGCTTAATAGAGAATAAGTATTAGATTTCAGTTCTACTAAAATAGGTTCGTAAACTAAATGACTCTCTCGTTGTAAGGCACGGGTAACGGCAATAAAAATCAATTCATCTTCCGAAAAAGAAAGATATTCAGTTGTTTGATATTCACAGAAACGTTTCAAGGAACGTTTAGTAAATAAGTCCAAACTGTAAGGACGACTCATCCATTCAAAGAAACTTTGCCGAGAAATCATGCCGAGAAATTTTCCTCTCTCCACAAAAATTAAACCAGGAAGAGAAGTATCTTTTTCTAATCGATCGATCGCTTCTTTTCCCAAGCAATTAATATCAATATTCGCTTCATAAAGATTTAATTCCCTTAACTGGGAATTCAAGTTGAGATCCTGTGATGGGTTGCGATCGCGGAAAAATTCTCCCATTTGACGATTATCAGGACAATATAGTGTGAATAAACTGAGAACAATGCTTTATCTCTTTTTTCTCTTTCTCTATCTTGCAACAGATTTTCTCAATGGTCAGGAAAATTGTATATATAACTGAGTTGAGTTTTTGAGTTTTCAGGAAAAAACATAAGTTTATTTTATTATTCTCGAACTAAACGGAAACCAAAGAGAATATGACGAGATGCGATGGGACGGGTATAAGGACTATAAATTCTCCATAGCCGATTACAATAAATGTGGCGATCGCTATTGTAATAAATTTATTCATCTCTGTCCAAAATTTTTATTTTATGATGTTCTTCTAGAACTGGACACGCATCGACTGCACTGAGTATAGCTGTCTGTGCATCTAAACTTAATATTCCTCGCGATCGCGTTAAGTCAGAGTCCACAAATGAAAATAGATCGCGACAATCAACATAGGAATCATATTTTAGAAAAGTATGCTGACTGACTAATATTTGAGCTTCACAAGATAGAAGATTGGGTCGATTACGAATAAATTTATTGATTTTAGAATTAATGAAAAACCCATGAGGACAAGGATTGATATAAGCAACAACAATAAATTTGTCTTTTGGGGGTTTGGCATAACGACAAGAAGGAACAAAAAATACTTCCCATTGTTTTGCATTCATTCAGCTTCTCCCGGATACATATCTTTAAGATATTCCAGTAAATCTTCTGAATTTTCGAGCGTTTTTACAATATCTTCAATATTAATGTTATCACTCTCATCAGCCTTTTTCCAAGCGCGATCGTGGCTTAAATCTGTCAGCCGATCGGCAGATAAATTTCCATATTTTTGTATGGAAAAATCGAGGCATTCTAAGTCGGATTGACTAAACAAATTCTTATTGATATCGCGACAAGGTTTAATGCAACAATGATTTTCTACATAGAAAGCAGAATTCGCTTTTTCAAAAATTTCGGTAATTAAAGAATATTGATTTGATTTGTTGTTATCTCTAATATTTGTTATTAAGTTGAAAATCCCGCTAGGTACGGGACCCCGTTTCATCGCAATATATCGATCGCCGCAAATAAATCTTCCATAAGTCTCCAAATGCTTTCTATCGGCAAAATACATTACTTTTGAAATATGAAGAGATGTCGGTTTTGCACCATTTTTTATAATATACAGAATTGCTTCAATCCCTTTCTCTGCATTAAAATTAAATGGGTGTTCCATTGTTAAACTCCCCAATGTTTATAAACTCGTTTCCAATTATATAGCAAAACTAAATGAATCGTAAATAAGGGTTTGGAGACCAAACCCCTACGCCAAAAACGTTTTAACCCCCAGCAACAGCAGGGACAATACTCACTTCATCTCCATCACTCAGCGCAGTATTTTCGTTATCCATGAAGCGAATATCTTCACTATTGACATAGAAATTAATAAAGCGACGAGGTTTTCCCGATTCATCACAAATTTTCGATTTGATACCTGGAAAACTTGTTTCCAAAGCATCAATTAACTCGGTAATATTGCCGCCACTGGCTTCAATTGTGGCTTCGTTGTTGGTGAACTTTTGCAGAGGGGTTGGAACTAATACTTTAACAGCCATTTTGTCTTGGGTAAGAGGTAATATTGAATAGGATAATGGGAAAGAGAGAAACTACTAGGACTTACGCAGCTAGGGAGCGAGACGCTGGGCGCAAGCATTTGCCCTGTACTGTATTCTTTTGTTATGGTAGTGCGGACATCTTGCCCGTTAATGCGTAAGTCCTAACTATATTATTTTAACTCTTTCTTCGCAAAGTTTTGGCTTAGACTAACACTTGTTGCCAGTCTACACGATCTAAGGTTTGCGCCCGTTCCCAAGCTCGCTCAAAACTGTCGAGTTTGGCATCAATGGTTAAGGGTTCGCCGATATAACCTTGAATTGCTTCTTGGGTTTTTAAGCCATTTCCAGTGATATAAACAACAGTCGTTTCTTCAGGATCGATTTTACCTGCTTCTGCTAATTTTTTCAGTACAGCAATGGTTGTTCCTCCCGCCGTTTCTGTGAAAATTCCTTCAGTTTCTGCCAACAGTTTCATCCCTGCAATAATTTCTGGATCTGTGACAGATTCGATGTGACCGTTGGTTTTTCGTGCTTGTTCTAGGGCGTAAATTCCATCCGCAGGATTGCCGATCGCAATGGATTTGGCAATGGTATTTGGTTTAACTGGAGTGACAAAATCTCGACCTTCTTTAAAGGCTTGGGCAACCGGAGAACAACCTTCTGCTTGGGCTCCACTATAACGCACGGGTTTATCTTCTACTAAGCCGACTTTGACAAATTCTTGGAAGCCTTTACAAATTTTGGTGTAGAGGGAACCAGAAGCAATTGGGGCAACAATATGATCGGGTAATTTCCAGCCTAATTGTTCTGCAACTTCAAAAGCAAGGGTTTTAGAGCCTTCTGAATAATAAGGGCGAAGATTGATATTGACAAAGCCCCATCCTTTCGTATTCGCAACTTCCGAACAAAGGCGATTAACTTGATCGTAATTGCCTTTTACCGCTATTACCGTCGGATTGTAAACTAATGTTCCTAAAATTTTACCTGCTTCTAAATCTGAGGGGATGAACACACAACATTCAAGCCCTGCATGAGCCGCGATCGCCGCCGTAGAGTTGGCTAAATTCCCCGTACTAGCGCAGGAGACGGTGGTAAATCCTAATTCGCGGGCGCGGGTTAATGCCACGGAAACGACTCTATCTTTGAAGCTAAGAGTTGGCATATTGACGGCATCATTTTTAATATAAAGATTTTTAAGACCCAGACGACGCGCCAAACGAGTCGATCGCACTAAGGGAGTCATCCCCGTACCCACATCAATCACATTATCGGTAGCAACGGGTAGAAAGGGACGATAGCGCCAAATGGAGTTAGGACCGGCGGCGATACTTTCGCGACTAACTTGGCGGCGGATGGCATCGTAATCATACTGCACTTCTAAAGGCGCGAAGGTATGTTCGCAAATATTGATGGGGAGTAAGTCGTATTCATGTCCTCCTTCCTTGGAAACCAGCTTGGTGAAGGTGGCTGAGGAGCTTTTGGGTTGAGTGGCGATCGCTTGGGTCATGGCTTTATATCTTTCCATCTACAGGTTGAAAGAAATCCTAACACAGATAAAAAACACCGTCAAACATACCCGACTAATTTAGTCGGGATTAAAAAAGTAAGGATGAGGGATAAAGTATGTAAGCAGGAAAAACTTATCCCCGCAACCTCAATGATTGTTGACAAACAACCCGTTTTTCGTTCATTTCCTTGGTTTAAACTCGCTTTGGTGGGGATTTTCCTGTTTTCCCTAGGGTTGCGGTTTTGGCGCTTGGAACAATTTAATACATTAGTTTTTGATGAGGTGTACTATCCGGTATTTGCCAATCGTTACTTACTTGGCGAAACGGTCTATAACACACATCCCCCCTTAAGTCAACTCATTTTGGCTGTGGGAATTTGGCTGGGATCTCATTTACCTTTTGGACAAGAAACAACTAATACATTAACGGGATCGTTGCGAACAACTTTTAGTTATCGTTGGTTTAATGCGCTAACAGGTTCATTTGTTCCTGTCGTTATTGGCGCGATCGCCTATCTTCTGACCTATCGCCGCAGTTATGGGGCGATCGCGGCTTTATTTGCAGCTTTAGATGGGTTATTTTTGGTGGAGTCTCGTTATGGGTTGAACAATATTTATTTGGTTTTATTTGGTTTATTGGGACAGTTATGCGTTTTATTTGCTTTACAAGAATATCCCAAATCGAGACAGCGCAAAATTCGTCGCTTGCGAAGTTATCGGGGAGGGAAATTTCGTCTTCTTCGTATTGTTAGCGATCGCGTCAATGACTTTTTTCGCGATCGCCGTCCTCGCTGGCAAATTTTGATTTTAGCGGGGATATTTTTTGGCTTATCAGCAGGGATAAAATGGAATGGATTGGGTTTTTTATTGGGAATCTATCTGCTTTGGTTTGTAGCTTGGGCGATCGCGATCTTAACCCCTACAAATCGGCTTGGAAATGGTAAATACAATCAACTCCCTTTAACTCATTTAACTTCTCTCAATCTGCTACATATTATTTGGTATTTGGGATGTATTCCTGTTTTTACCTATTGTTTGACTTGGGTTCCTCATCTGTTGATGAATCCTAAACCTGGATTCTGGGAAATGCAAAAAGCAATCCTTTCTTTTCATCAAAAAATTGGCAGTGGTCCAGGGGTTCACCCTTATTGTTCATCTTGGTATAGTTGGTTAATTATGGGACGACCTGTGGCCTATTTTTATCAAAAGGTGCAGAATGTTGAAGAAATGATTCCTGCTTATCCTCCTTTACCGAGTGGGATGGGTAGCATTGTGTATGATGTTCATGCGATGGGAAATCCGATCTTGTGGTGGTTTTCTACCCTGGCGATCGCCATTCTCTGTTTATTTTTATTGCTAAATTTGTGGCGCAGAAAATTTTCGCGATCGCCAGTTGCACCGAGTATTTGGCTGATGTTATTTTTAGTCTTTAATTATGCTGCAAACTTATTACCTTGGTTGAAAGTAACGCGATGTACATTTCTTTATCATTATATGGGTGCATCGGTATTTGCAATTTTAGCAGGTGCATGGATTATTGATAATTGGCTGCATAGTTCTCAATATATTTCTCGTCAAATTGGACTTGTTACGATCATCTTTATCATTCTTGCTTTTATCTTTTGGTTGCCAATTTACCTCGGACTTCCTCTTTCTCCCGATGGGTATCAGTTACGAATGTGGTTTAATAATTGGGTTTAATTGCGGGTGCATCTCAAAATCAAAAATAGGCTTGTTGTTGAACTTATGAAGATTGAAAAGCTATGTCGATAATTAAACTATCTTTCTAGCTTACAATCCACCAGTGAATATAATTCACTCTCTTTAGGATTGAATATCAAGCGCCAATTCTATTAATTTTTGGGGTGTTTCCTCAATTAAAGAAGATGCAGTATCCTCGGAATTTGTTAGCACAACAAAACCGATATTATATTCGGGAATAATACCAATAATACTCACAAAATTGTCGTAAGAACCTTCATGGGCAATTACCTCAATTCCCTGATATTCATCAACTTCCCATCCCATTGCATAACTTCCCCATTTTGGTTGCCATGTTTTCAATAAATTTGCTTCTGAGACAACGCGATCGCCATTGGGTGCAATACCTCTATTCACCTGGGTACTGATATAACGTGCCATATCAGTTATACTGGCTTTTAAAGAGCCAGAAGGAGCAAGGGGATCGTCATCAAAATCTTCAGTTTCTGCTTCTAATAGTTCCCCATCTTCTAAAATATAAGACCGAGAATAATTAATATTAGAAATTGCTTCACTAGCAAAAATTGTGCTATCCTTCATACCAATTGGCTCTAAAATTCGTTCCTGTAATAATTGAGCATAACCTGCATATAAATTTTCCGCATCTTCATCTACAGCTAAAACCGCTAAATATCCTGCCAACGAAACCGCTAAATTGCTATAACTAAAAACATCTCCTGGTTCTCCTAATAATTCAACCCCAGCGATATAAGCAAAAACATCTTCCGCCTGGGAATTATCCAGATCGAACTCATCTTCAGCATCCTCGGGAATCCCACTTCTCATGCTTAATAAATGTTGTAGAGTAACAGTTTGGCGACTATCGGGATCCTCCAGTTCAAAATCGGGATCGATCGCGATCGCAGGAGTATCCCAATCGAGAATACCATCATCAACTAACGTCGCAATTAATAAAGCCGTCATCGATTTATGAGTTGAACCAATCTGAAATAAAGTATCAGTAGTGACAGGGCGTTGTTTGGCGATATCGCGATCGCCAAAACCTGCCTGTAGAATAATCTCATTTCCCTGTACTAAAGCAACGGCAACCCCAGGGATATTATCCTCCTCTTGACGCGCTTCAATCCAATCAGAAACGCGATCGGCATAAATTCTTTTAATGCTCATTTTTCCACCCGCAATTATTAATAATTAATGACGCAAAAATTGTTATTTGTAAATGATGGCACAAGTTGCGTTAAAATCGGAAGACGCTCTAGCATAACTATACGGACGAGGAAAATATGCAGGCTCGGTTTTCCAGTCAGTGGAAGGTCGGCAACACCCTTCTGGACCTGTACGCGATCGAAAATACCTTGAATAAGGCAGGATTAGCGACAGTCTACCTCGCCCGACATAAGGCATGGGCAATTGATGTGGCACTGAAAGCGCTATCTCCAGAACTGATAGCCACCCTAGGAGGTCCCCCAAGATGCGAACAAGAATTAGAAACATGGGTCAATTTAGCCCTGCATCCCCATATTGCCAGTTGTTACTACACCCGCCCCATTGAAAATGATTTGGCGATCGTCTCCGAATATGTTGAAGGAGGGAGTTTAAGAGATTGGCTCGATCGCGATCGCCTCTATCGAGGAGAGCGTAAAGCTGTACTTAAGCGCATCCTCGATATTGCCATCCAATCCGCTTGGGGATTGCACTATGCCCACGAACGCAGTACAGTTCACGGTAGGATCAAACCCGAAAATATTCTCATCACAGAGCAAGGAATTGCCAAAATTACGGATTTTGGTTGGGTAAATTTAGGCAGTCCCTTGGTAGCCTATGCAGCACCAGAACAATTACAGCACAATCACTATAGCCCCAGCAGCGATCTGTGGAGTTGGGGCTTAACAGTTTTGGAAATGTTTCAAGGAAAACGGACATGGCAAGAGGGAACCCAAGCCAGAGAAGCCCTAGAACAATATCAACAGACTCGAGAAACACGAACAGATCTGCCCGCAATGCCTCACGGAGTCGCCGAATTGCTGCACTATTGCTGGCAAGACCCCGAACATCAGCGCCCTCCTCATTTACGCTTTTGTGCCGAAAGATTGAGTCAAATTTATCAGGAGGCGATCGGTACAGTTTATCCGCGTCAGGAACCCAATGTCAGCGAATATCGCGCCGATATCCTCAATAATCGCGCCGTTGCCCTCCTTGACCTAGGGCGCAAACAAGAAGCCGTCAACTGTTGGGACGAAGCCCGTCGCATCTCCCCCAACCACCCCGAATCGACCTATAACTGGGGGTTATTATTGTGGCGCGGGCGCTATACCAACGACGAACGACTCCTGCAAGTCTTAAATAACGCCCTCGATCCTCAAGAGGATTTAACCGCCTATCTTTTGGGCTGGGTGCATTTAGAACGAGACGACTGCCAAGCGGCGATCGCGGCCTTTTCTAGCCTACTCGAGAGAAACGCGAATGTAGAAGGTCAAAACGCCCTCGCCCTTGCCCAAACCAGGCTGCCCGAGTCCAAATATCAGCTTCTCAACCTGCCAGGCAAACAACCCATCGCCATTAGTCCTAAAGCCGTTAATACAGTTTGTTTCAGTGCTGACGGACGTTACGGATTATCGGGAAAACAAGATGGCACCCTAGAACTATGGGACTTTAAAACCAATCAGAATCATATTTTTGCGGGAGATTGTCAAGGAAAAATCCTCTCCATTGCGATCGCCCCAGATAATCGCTACATTATTTCCCTGTCCCAAGGAGAATTCGGACCGATCCTCAAATTGTGGAGTTTAATGATTGGGAAATGTTTGTGTACCTTTGAAAACATAAATATCTGGGAAACCTTACCAAATCAACCCAAGGACATCCCGACGCAATTGGCTGACTTCCCAGAAGTATTCGCTACGGTAGATTCGGATCGGCAATCCTCAGAAGACCTGGGAACGGTATTTTGGGTCGGTCAAGCAGGGGAAAGCCCCAGCAAAAGAGCAGAAGAACCAAAGAAAACACCCTTGAGTCCTAATGCTTTAGACAACAAGATTTTTAGTGAGGATAGTCGTTATACTTTGTCCCGCGAGGGGATGACCCTGACCCTACAAGAAGTCGCCACCCAAAAGATTCTCTATACCTGCTTGCAAGATGGTACGCCTATTTTCTTGCTGGCATCTCAACGTTATGGCTTATCTGCTGAAGCGGATCCGAGAATCTGGGATTTGACTGAAGGGAAACCGTTGCGCCAATTTGATAACCTCGGCCGCGTCACAGAGATTTGCCTACTCTCCAACGGGCGCTTGTGTTTGGCCGCAATAGAAGACGGCAACCTGCAATTACTGTCCCTTTCCACCGGGCGCATTCTACGAACCATTAAAACCGATCGCCAAATTAAAGCCCTTGCCCTGAGTGCCGATGGACGCTACGCCCTTGCTGGGGGAAGAGATTTGCAATTGTGGTGCCTGAAAACAGGAAGATGTCTGCGAACTTTTGCCACATCCGAGGCGATCGCAACTATTGCGATCGCCCCCGATGGACGCTATGCCTTAACTGGGGGAATTCAAGGCACGAAATTATGGCAAGTGAACTGTTATTCCCCGGCACCCCTTGCCCCCTTTCGCTTCTGTCGAATGCAGCAAGAGACGAATTTACTCTCCGTGGAAGAAATCTACGAACAGGAATTGGCTCGCGGTTCCCTGCTCCTGGAAGAAGAAAATTACCTTGAAGCCTTAGAATGCTTGCAGGGACTGCGATCGCTCCCCGGTTACGAATGGGAGGAACGAGGCATTTTTCTCTGGGGAAGCCTCTACAATCATTTTCCCCGTAGGAGATTAAAAGGGGCGCGAGAAGTCTTAAGCGTCAGTCCTCATCACAGCCGCATCAATGCGATCGCCCTTTCTGCCTCGGGGGAATGGGTCGCAACCGCCGGCAACGATAAAAGCGTACAGTTATGGCACCCCAGGACCGGAGATATTCTCGTAACTTGTCAAAATGACTCCCTGGGAAGCGCCGTCGCCCTCGATCTGAGTCCAGACGGTCGGGATTTACTGATAGGAGGAGATGGCGGCAGCGTACAAATTTGGGATGTGTCAAGCGGTCAATGTAAATCTCGCTTTTCCGGCAATCAAAGCATTCCCCTCTCCGTCAGTTTTAGTCCCGATGGGGGCTATGCGATCGCCGGCTGTGCGAATGGAGAACTATTGTTATGGGAAGTGGGAACCCAAAGGTTACTCCGTCGCTGGCAGGGTCATCAAACCCCCATTCCCGCCGTGGGTTTTAGTCCCGATGGGCGCTACCTTTTCTCCTGCGAAACCGGTTCGAGAAACGAAGAAGAGGCTTGGGGTCTGGAAACCGTGGGAGATGAGTCAACGGGGACATGGAAATATTGGGAGGTGGCCACGGGAGACTGTTTACAAGCGGTTCCCTCTGGGGGTCGGAGACTGAATTCTGTTTGTTTGAGTCCCGAGGGGCATTATGGGGCATCGGTAGGCAGCGATCGCACTATAGCATTATGGGCGGTTGCTGTCGGTCGCTGTTTGCGAGTTCTTCAAGGTCACGAAGGAGCCGTAACTTGTGTGGACTTTAGTGCCGATGGACGTATTTTATTATCCGGAAGTGAGGATGGCACCCTACGATTATGGAATGTTTTAAACGGGGAATGTGTCTTTATTTTCGAGGGACATCGAGACAGCATTACCGCCGCGAGATTGAGTGCAGATGGTCGCTACGCCATTTCTGCCAGTCAGGACGGGGATTGTAAGGTTTGGCTGCTTGATTGGGAATTAGCAGAACACCGGGCGATCGCCTGGGATGAAGGGGCAAAACCCTATTTAGAGGCTTTTTTATGGTTGCACGTCCCCCCCGCCGCCACATTACCCGATACGCCCCCCGAGGAGAAGAGTGCAGAACAGCGACAACCCTTACCCTGGAGTTATTTAGGCATTCTTTTCCTCTTAGCCTGGTCGGGAATGGCTTTGGCGGTGGAAATCTTGAAATCTGGCGATTTAAACGCGATCCTGCTGTCCCTGGGTTCGATGGCGTTTATGGGAGGATATTATACCAGCCGTCAGATGGGCAATCCCAGCGTTCAGTTAGGGTCCTTATTTGGGGCGGGGATATTAGTGATAGTCGGGGCGATTAATGCGCCTAACAGTTGGATTCCTTTAGCCAGTGCGGGGTTAGGTGTTGGCATCGGGTTCGTATTGATGGGGACGATCGCCGGCTTATTTTACCCTTATCCCGTTTCGATTCTACCTGGTTTAAAAGCCTGTCAGCGCCTGAAAATCAAGTTGGGATATCTCCCAACTATTGCCCTCTTACTCTTTGTTAGTTGGGGGGGAACCCGGTTGGAAACCGCGATCGCCCAAAATTGGGTCAGTCCAGAAGTCGTCTGCGGACTTCTCTTGAGCATTTTGGCCGCGATCGGACTAAAACAGTTTTGGCGCGATCGCCAAAACAAAAAGCGCCAAAAAGCCGCGCCAAAAGAGCCAGGCTCTAAAAAGTCTTTTTCACTGCTTCGTCCTTTATCTCTCATTAGTTCTGATTCATCATTTCCTCGTCCTTCTGCTCTTCTGCAAAAACTCTGGCAAAATATCGGCCAAGGGGGTAGAATCGCTCTCTTAGTGACGGCGATCGCCTTGAGTTCCTTTAAATGGGCGCTTCCGAGTTCCGTCGGCATTACTCCTCCCGATCTCTGCCGAGATCCTTCTAGGGTGAGTGCTTATCTCTATCGCGGAGGCAACCCTAATGTTTTGGTAACGCGAGAATTTCTCTCCTCTCTGGGAGAAAAGAAACACATTTCTCTGTTGCAATGTACCTTGCTCGATAATCACTTTACAGTTGCCATGCTTCTCCTCGATAATGGCGCTAAAGCAGAGTCCAATGGCTTTTCTGCCCAGGTCACTCCCCTCCATATCGCCGTGGAAAAAAGTGTTCCCGATCTTGTGAGTGCATTGATCGCCCGAGAAGCCGATGTGAATATCCGGGATGAATACAATCGCACCCCTCTACATTGGGTACAAAGTCCCGCCATTGCCCAAATACTCCTCGATGCTGGGGCAGATGTGAACGTCTTCAGTCGCGATCGCGGCACTCCCCTGCATTGGGCGATCGCCACCAATCAATTACCTTTAGTACAGCTATTCGTTGCAGTTGGAGCCAATCTTGACACTAAAAATAGTGAAGACTTGACCCCCCTTGAATTTGCCCAGCAACAGGATCGCCCAGAAATTGTCCAGTTTTTGCAAGTAGAAGCAGCCAAGAATAGCGAAGAATCTGGCGATCGTAATGATACGGAGGATTTGGAAGAAATTCCAGAGAAGCAAGGATAATTTTGCGTTTTGTTTCAATCCCTTTTATTAACTCGAAATTGTGCGTTAATTAACTCTCAATTTGTAAACGCTGTAAAGCGAGTTGAATGCGAGCGCGAAGGGTGAGTTCGGGTTCTGTTTCTTGCCAAATTTGTAAATGGTTGCCAACTTTTTCTGTAAATAAAGGTTGTTGAGTCGCCAATCCTTGCAAACCCAAAACCGCCGCATAACGAACAACCCATTCTACATCTTGGGAAACAAAAATAAGAGCATCAAGAACTTGCTTTTGAGTCGTTTCTTGTTCTGAAGAAGAAATTTCCGACCATAAAATATTACCTAACCCCCGAGAGGCAGCGCGACGAACACTAAAGGAAAAATCTTCTTTTGCTGCTTGTATTAGGGTCTCGATCGCCCGAGGATCGCCAATTCCAGCCAAAGTGCGGATCGCCCAAGCCCTCGCCCCGTAATTATAACCGTCAAGTTGTTCGAGAAGGGCAGGAACTGCTGGAATCCCTAACTTAATTAAGCCCCCAACTGCAGCGACGGCGGCTCCAGGGTTATTGTAACCGAGAATTTCAATTAACTTCGGAAGAGCCTGTTCTTGGCGCAAATCTGCCAAGGCTTGCACCGCATCGAGTAAAGCATCTGAAGAAGCAGCTAGATCGACGGCTTTAATATAGTCTTGAACTGAAGGTTTTGTTACTATTTCATTCATAGTTTGTTGATGCTTCAATAACTTTTAACTGGTGACTTTTATAACAGGGAATCCATGAAACCCATCACGCGAATGCTATCTTCGGATAACTGAAGAGATGAGGAAGATATTCCTTGGAGATGATGTTCTAAAATGCCTTTGAGGGCAATTAGCTTTAAACTATTTTCCGCTAAAGTTTTACAGATCGCCTCGGCTGCGGGCAAATAACCCACGGCTCCTAAGTCCATTAAGGCAGAGCGGCGCAATTGTAGGCGATCGCCTTGTAAAGCTAGAATTAACCTCTGTCCGTAGCGATCCTCTCCTGTAATTTGATACAATCCTCGAGCCGCCGCATACTGTACTTTTTCTACAGGATGTTCTAAAAAAGGCGCGATCGCCTCAATTGCTTCCGTCGCCTGCAATGCCCCTAGAGCTTCGATAATGGCTTCGTAAGGTTGAACTAGGTGGGGCTTCCCCGGTACGAATTGGGCTGCTTCTACCCCCCCTTCGAGAAATTTAAGCAAGTTGGGAATACAACTGCGATCGCCGATCGCCCCTAGAGCTTGAGCCGCAGATTCTCGCACGTAGACATCGCTACAGTTAAGGCACTGTAAAAGAGCAGGGATCGCTTCCGTCGCTCCGAGTTTTGCCAAGGCTTTGGCCGCATTACGGCGCAAGGGGTACCCACCATCAGGAGTGCGGTGATCTTCGTCTTCAAGGGCTTCAATTAATGCCGCGATCGCCTCGGGATCGCCAACTCTAAACCGTCCCAACCACCAAGCGGCATAGTAGCGCAAACTTGTATCTTCTTTTTGCTTCAGGTTGGCGATCGCTTTGGCGATGGTAAGGTCTTCGCCATCGGGGGGCGTTAAATTTTCTTCACCGAAGGACTCTTGCATTTATGAGTTATGAGTTAGGAAATTAGGAGAAAATTTATCGATTACCTATTACGGGTTATTTCCTAAAAATACCAGACTTTTTAACAAAAGTCTGGCGATCGCGATTGAATATCCTGGGAAGAGCGCATTAACCGACCCGTTTTTCGAGATACTGTCCGATGGTTTGCTCCTCTCCCGCCCGAGAAATGATGGTTTGGCGAGTGCGATAATTGCGACCGATTAATTTTAACTCTTCTTCAAAGACAGAGCCTTTATATTCCGTCCGCAGACGCAGGGTTTGAGGGCTATCTGGGGGTAAAGTGTATTCTGCTGTAATTGGTTTTATCGTCGCAAAACCGCGATCGCGATACATAAGGGTTTCCGAAATCCCAAATATTGTCGAACCTTTCAGAGGTTTGCGATCCTCTTTGGTGTAATTACTTTCCCAGGTTACTTGAGAACCACCCAGGAGAATATCTGCATCCTCTAATTGATGTAACATTGCTAAATGCTGCAATTCTGGAGTATTGCGAGGGAGAAAGCTAACCGTGATAAAACTCTCAACTTCCTGCACTTCATCGGTTTTTAGGGTGTAATAACGCCGTTGAGAGTGCCAGTTTCCTACAGATTCTTGCAGAAAGGCGATCGCCAATTCTCCGAGACTTACCTCAGTTGTTAATACCAATGATGACATAAAGATCGAACCTCGTTGAAAGGATAACAGATAAGTAAGGAAAATAATCTAGAACTTAGGTGGCTTTTTTTAGGCTTTTGGTCAATTAATCCGCACTAAGCACCCTTGAACATATTCTTGAACAGATTTTCCTGTCTCATTTTCTGCGTGTTCATCAGAAGAATGGGTAGAAACCCCGCCCTTATAGGACGGCTTTATATTGGTTCCGTTACCGCCTTGTACGCATAACGGGTTTTGCTCTTTC